>CAIQCE010000163.1 GCA_903870185.1 uncultured Gammaproteobacteria bacterium | reverse complement strand
TGCCAAATCAATACCTAATGTCGTAATATTCATTTTGGACTCTCCCTTCAGTTGTTAAATGTTATGCTATAACAGCATCATTTTGGCGCATTAATTTGACGCCGTATATCTTAGAAGTGGATGAGTCCATTTCATTAACAAAACAAGGTTATTCTTTTTGTCAGGCATCCTAAAAGAATGGGTTGTTAGGCTTCGCTTCGCTTGGCACTAACCTGCATTTATGTAGCTGAAGTTGAAACCCAAAATTCCAATAAAGTTCGAGCGATTGCAATTTTAGGTGGCAATAAAAAACCTAGATCAGTAGCACCATTTAGGACTGAAGCCACCTCTGATTTTTTTATCCATCGTGCATCTGCTAATTCAGAATGATCGATATTAAGTTCCATATTACTTGCTTTTACATGAACTCCTATCATCAAACTAAAAGGAAAAGGCCAAGGTTGAGAGCTAATATAATGAACTTCTGTTCCTATTATACCAGCCTCTTCAAATAATTCTCGTCGTGCAGCATCCTCTATAGTTTCTCCTGGCTCCATGAAGCCAGCTAAGCAGGAATATAGTGTTTGTGAAAAATCTCTACCTGAACCTAATAAACAATAATCATCATGAGTAACAAGCATAATCACAACGGGATCTGTTCTGGGGAAGTGTTCTTTTTCGCATCCTATACAATCTCTTCGCCAGCCTCCGTGTGCATATTCTGTTTCATGTCCGCAGTGGGGGCAAAAACGATGTGTCTTGTGCCATTCGCTTATACTAACTGCTTGTGCAGCCATGCCCATTTCTTCTTCTTGATATAGATTTGAATTGGCAAATGATCGTAAATCAGTTGTTTTAAGTGAATGGATTTCTGGAAGGTTGAGTGATTGAGTGAAGTAATAAATGGATTCATGGATTCCTAAAAAAATCGATTGAATATTAGGGATTTTCAGGGATTCAACTTCATCATGGGTGAATAAATAATCGATTTCATTATTTTTTAATAGAAGATTTCCATTTGAGATTAATATAAAACGCATTTGAGGTTTTGGTGTAATTTTTAGAAGCTCATCGATGGAGCTTCGAAGCTTATCCATTCGATTAAGTTTGTTTTTCGAAAATAGAGGAGCAGATATTGAATTCACTTTAGCGCACTATCGATTTCAAAATAATAGTATGTAAATCTACAATAGTGGCAGGTTTGGAAATGACATTATTCATTCCTATTTTTTCACATTCAATTTTCTCTTCATTAGAGGCTTGGGCTGTAAGACCTATAATGGGTGTTTTGGAGTTGGAGTTCTCTGAGTTTCGTATTTTTTCTGTGATCAGAAGTCCAGTGATATCGGGTAATCCGATATCCATGAAAATAATATCATAATTTTTAGAGTGTATGAGGTCAATGGCTTCTGCTCCATTGGTTGCAATATCTATTTTGCAGCCCAATTTTTCCAGCATTACTTTGGAGATTTTTTGTGCGAATAAATCATCCTCAACAACAAGTATTCGATAGGAATTAGGAAGATGCAAATCTTCCGATTGAATCCGAGAGTAATAACTTTCTCCCAGTGTTCTTAGGGGCTGTTGTTCTAAAATTTGCAAGGTCAAAGTAAAGTTAAAGGTTGAGCCGCTGCCCTTGACACTATTTACCGAGATTTCTCCTCCTGAGGATTTGACAAGTTCTTTCGCGATGGCTAATCCAAGGCCAGTCCCTTTGATATGGGTGTTATGGTTATGTTGGACTCGATAAAATCGATCAAAAATATAGGGTAAATTTTCTTCTTCAATTCCAATGCCTGAATCTTCGATGCTCATTTTTAAATGCGCAAATGAATCTTTGAATTCCACGGAATCTACAGTGACAATGATATAACCTGAATCCGTATATTTAATCGCATTACTCAGTAAATTAATTAAAATCCGATTGATGGATTGTGGATCTCCAATGAATTGATGTGGTAATGAATCAGGATAAGATAAAATAATACTGATATTTTTTTGTGAGGCATGTAAATTGATCGTGCTGAGAGCTTCTTCAATAATATTTTTTAAATTAAAAATAATAAAGGTTGGGGTTCGAGTTTGATCCTGGATGCTTGAAAAATTAAGAATATCATTGATTAATTTAAGAATGACTTGAGAAGAGCTTGAGATCCCATTGAGATATTCCATTTCCTCAGCTGCTGGGTTCCGCATCTTTAAAATTTCAGCCATTCCAATAATCGCATGTAGAGGAGTTTTAAGATCATGACTCATATTGGCAATGAACTCAGTTTTGGCGAGTCTTGCTTTTTCAGCTAAGTCTTTAGCTTGTTTTAAGGCAAATTCGTGCTGCTTTTCTTGCGTTATATCTTGGACTATACCAGCAAAGCCTATGTGATTCCCGCTGAGGTCATAAATGGGAAAGCTTTGGTCTTTGAGCCACCGAATTTCTCCATCTGGGCGTGTGATTCGATACCATTCATTGAAAATATCTGTTGGCAATGCTTTTGGATTTCGTTTTTGAACACTCTCTCGAAGCCGTTCAGAATCATCGGGGATTAAATAGGTTTCCCAGCGCTCAGGATGATTGTAAAGTTCTTCCCGGCTCCTCCCCCAAATGATTTCAAAAGCAGGGCTGATATAAAGTTGTTTTCCATAGTCGGTACTTCTAATCCAGAAGACATCCCGGCTTTTTTCAGCGATGGCTTGAATATAGGGGCTAATATCAATTTCAGGATGGTGAGTCATAAATCGGCTTATTTATGAAAAGGCTTAGCCATGATAGCTTTTTCATGGGGAAAAACAACTAATTCAAATTATGACGAAGATCATGCATATTAAATGCTCAGCAGTTCCCGCTGAACGCGGAAAGGGTTATATTTAAAGGATTTTAACTGGACTAAAAAATTATTTTTCGTAAACTTTGCCTTCACACTGAAGGAGGTATTCAGGATGGAAGTAAAGTTACCGAAGAAGATGAGGAAGCACTTGTGCCTTCCCAGTTTATTGAGAGTCGTTCGGCAGGGTTTTAAAAAGGTGCCGGATCCGATCAGCCGAAAGGCGACAATTTCTTTAGTGGACTGCCTCATGAGTGGGGTAGCCCTGTTTGGTTTAAAATACCCATCATTACTGCAATTTGATAAACATCGGACAGAAGATCGACGGATTCGCCATAATCTGAAAGCCTTGTATGGGATTGAACAAGCCCCCTGTGATACCTATTTTAGAGAACGATTAGACAAGGTCAGTCCCGATAAACTTCAAAAAGTGATGAACCGATTATTGGCGTTGGTGCAACGTTCAAAGTTATTGGAGCGTTACTGTTATGCGGGTGATTATTATTTTGTTCCGATCGATGGAACCGGTTATTTTTCATCACACGAGGTACATTGTGACTCGTGTTGTGTGAAGCATCATCGGGATGGAACGGTGACCTACTACCACCAGATGCTGTCAGCCGTATTGGCGCACCCGGAGCTAAAAACGGTATTGCCGCTCGCTTTAGAGCCTATTACGAAGCAAGATGGCCATTGTAAAAATGATTGTGAGCACAGCGCTGCAAAACGGCTATTAAGGAGCTTAAGGCAATCTCATCCGCACTTAAAGATCGTGGTGGTTTTGGATGGTTTGTATGCAGACGGAGTGATACTAGAATTACTCAAAGAACTGGATTTACGCTTTATTATTACCGCTAAAGAAAAGGATTTACGTTATTTATTTGAGTTTTATCGAGCCACAAAGCACCTTGAGTTAGAGCGAGTTAAGGAAGGAAAGCAAAAGCGATACGAGTGGGCGAAGCAGGTACCCCTCAACGATACGCATACTGATACCGAGGTCACGGTGCTGGAGTATCGAGAGGAAGGGAAGTCAGGGGACAAAAAATATTTTTGTTGGATAACGGATTTAGAAGTCAACGAAAAGACGGTAGAGCAATTAGTATGTGGAGGACGAGCGCGATGGCGGATAGAGAATGAGACTTTCAACACGCTGAAGAATCAAGGCTATCAGTTTGAGCACAATTTTGGTCATGGGAATAATCAATTAAGTACGGTATTGGTGTATTTAATGTTTATTGCTTTTTTAATGGACCAAATTCAAAAATTTGCCTGTAACACCTTTAAGGCAGTTTTGGTGAAATACGGAGGACGAAGTTATCTATGGCAAAAGATGAGAGGACTTTTCTTTCATTTTTTTATTGATACCTGGGAACAGCTTTATGAGGTTCTTCTGGGAAGAGGTCGTGATATTTGGATATCAGAGCTATTAGACAGCTCCTGAAGATAAGGAGCAGCTTTAGGGCTGCAAACCAAACCGATAGCCTTGGGAAAACTTCAGCGTAAACAATCAGTGACTTTCAGATGGCTTTAGTCCAGAGGCCAGGATCTTTTTTACCCTAAAAAACTTTCAAAAGTACAGATCAGCAGCTTCCCCTTTAGCGGGAGCTGCTGAACTTTGCTTTAGTTTATTGACAGTGGCTACTAACTAAACATTTTATACCCAATAGAAGCACCGGCTCCTGCTGCCGCCGCGGGGGAGGCTTCTGCCTCAGCAAGCCCACGAATAACTTCGGCCGACAACGGACGTTCCGCAGCGCGTTGCGCCCAACAGCGCCCTATAAGACTTGCCACACCTGGTGGGGTGTCTTCCGGAATCGTCTCCTTCTCACCGTCTTCAATCCATTTTATTAACACCGTTTCATTACTCGCCTCCGAAAACGGAATTTTACGACTCGCAAGCTCCCACAGCACTATCCCTAAAGCATATATATCACTTTGTTCCGTGTGTTTCCCACCTCGCTTAAATAATTCCGGCGCCATCCACGGTATAGTACCTACCCGCGATTTTGCTTTACCCGAAGCACCCTCCGATTTGGGTTTAGCCATAGTACTGGTGCTTAAGGTTTCAGTTTTGACCGTCGCTAAGCCAAAATCACAGAGCTTTGCACGCATCCGGCCATCTAAGAGTACGTTCAAGCTCTTTAAATCTCGGTGGATAATCCTTTGAGAGTGTAAATGACTTAAGCCTATCACAATGTCTTTGGCAATCTGCAGGCGTAAGGCCCAGGGAAGGGCTTTACCATTGTGCAAGACGTCAAAGAGTGATCCTCCAGGCATTAATTCCATCACTAAACAATATTTAGCGGCTTCTAAGCACGCTCCATACAGTGTCACAATATTCGGATGACGTAGGCGCCCATGATGCCTGGCTTCTTCTTCAAATTTAGCCAGTGTGCTGGCAGTGAGACTCGGTGCTAGCAGTTGTTTCACTGCCACATCTATGTAACGCCATCTGGCTCGATGGACCACCCCAAAGCTACCTCTTCCTAACTCTTTACTAAATTTAGCGCTAAATTCGAGTTCCCTATACGGAATTAAGACAAAAGCTGAGTCGGGGGCGGCCGGTGATTTGGCTCCTCCTCCTGCTCCTCCGGCTCCTCCTGCCGCAGCGGTAGATCCTTTCTCGTGTTCTTCGGCTTTCTTAGCTTTTTTCAAGAGAGCGGCTTTTTTGCGCTTCTCCAAGCGAGCCGCTTTCTTGCTTTCTTGTAAGAGAGCAGTTTCCTTGCGGTCTTCTTCCAACTCCTCTAAGATAGGCGTTTTACTGCTTTGAGCCACAGCATTCCCGGGATCAAGTCGCAGGGCTGCATCATAACAACTCAACGCCTCTGGATAAGAACCGCTAGCATAAAACGCATGACCTTTTGCTACCTCATCCGCCACTTTCTGACGCGCTGCTGCCGCGTTACGTTCTGCCAAGAGAGCCGCTTCTACCCTACGTTGTTCTGATAGGGTTGCTAAAAGACTCGCTCTGTTGTTTTGAGCATGGACATAACGAGGATCCAAGCGCAGCGCTTCTTCATAACTCCTCAAGGCCTCCTCCTTCCGGCCTAAGGCATTTAAGACAGCGCCCTTGCCATTATGAGCATGGACATAACGAGGATCCAAGCGCAGCGCTTCTTCATAACTCCTCAAGGCCTCGTCAGTGCGTCGTCTGG
>CAIQCE010000162.1 GCA_903870185.1 uncultured Gammaproteobacteria bacterium | reverse complement strand
ACGAGGTGTATTCCGGCAACCGTTACCTCTCCTCGAATAGTTAAAGAACTTCACTGGGTTTATTCCTGATCAGGGTGGTTAGGTGCCAGGCACTGGTTAGGTGCCAGGCACCAAACTCCTTACAAAACTATTTTAAGCTGTGGTAAGATTCTGCGCATTCTTAAATATCACAGAGGCAATTTTCATGAATCATTCGATTATCAAAGTGTGTGCAGTTTTAGCATGTCTATCATTTGGGCTTTCTATTGCGAATGCAAAAAATGAGCCAAAAGTTGTGGTTCAAGCCAAAGCTTTAGATAAGCCCAGCTTACCTCAGCTACAAGAACAAATTCTAAAGGTTCAGCGCAGTATTGGTCCCTCTATTTCTGAGCAGGCAGGTGCTACTTCCCAGCAAATCAATCGACTTTCAGCTGAATTAAAGGCCTCCATCCGCCAACTTCAAGCTGAGGTGAAGGCACTAAAGCTTGAGGTTCAGCAGTTGAAGGCAGCCAAGGATTGATGCCTGACCCTGGCTAAAAATGATTGTTTAACCAGGCTATAAGCTATTTTCCGCTAGTATTCCAGACGTGTTTATGGTTAGATTCGAAGTTTTGGACAACTGAATTCCTAAAAGGCTCCCATGACTAATAATATCCGAAATGTCGCTATTATCGCCCACGTTGATCACGGTAAAACAACCTTGGTAGATAAACTTCTATCCCAATCAGGTACCTTGGTGCAGCGAACTGCTTCCACTGAACGAGTGATGGATTCTAATGATTTAGAAAAAGAACGTGGAATCACGATATTGGCTAAAAATACCGCTATTCGTTGGGGTGATTATAGAGTCAATATTGTAGATACTCCTGGGCATGCTGATTTTGGTGGGGAAGTTGAACGAATTTTATCGATGGTTGATTCAGTGATTCTCCTAGTGGATGCTGTTGATGGCCCAATGCCTCAAACTCGATTCGTAACCCAAAAAGCTTTTTCTTGGGGATTGAAACCAATCGTAGTGATTAACAAGATAGATCGTCCGGGTGCAAGACCTGATTGGGTTGTTGACCAAGTTTTTGATCTATTTGATAGTTTGGGAGCTACGAATGAGCAGTTAGATTTCCCTGTAATTTATGCTTCTGCATTAATGGGTTATGCGCAATATGAGTTAGATCAGCCCAGTGAGAATATGAACCCTTTATTGGATACCATTATCAAGCGGGTGCCGCCTCCAGAAGTGAATGTGGATGGACCCTTCCAAATGCAAATTACGTCTTTGGATTACTCAAGTTATGTGGGTGCTATTGGGATTGGTCGTATTAAAAGAGGAAGCATAAAAACCAACACAGCTGTCACTATTATTGATAGAGATGGAAAAACTCGCGCAGGTAGAGTGCTTCAAGTCCTAGGCTTTATGGGCTTGGAAAGGACTGAAGTACCGCTAGCACAAGCGGGAGATATTGTGGCTGTTACCGGAATAGAAGGAATCCGTATTTCAGATACTCTTTGTGACCCAGCGAACGTTGAAGCTTTGACTCCATTAACCGTGGATGAGCCGACCGTTAGTATGACCTTCCAGGTTAATAATTCGCCTTTTGCAGGCCAAGAAGGCAAATATGTTACAAGTCGTCAAATATCAGATCGACTCGATCGTGAGCTGATTGTCAATGTGGCTTTAAGAGTTGGAAAAGGCGAGAGCGCTGATAAATTTAAGGTTTCAGGTAGAGGGGAGCTTCATCTTTCTATTTTAATTGAAACGATGAGACGTGAAGGCTATGAATTTGCTGTTTCCAGGCCTGAAGTGATTAATCGTGAAATTGATGGCGTCCTATGTGAGCCCTATGAGAACTTAGTGGTGGATGTGGATGAAGTGCACCAAGGTTCTATAATGCAGCATCTAGCGTCCTGTAAAGGCGATATGAAGGACATGATAATCGAGAAGGGACGGGTTCGATTGACTTATCAGATCCCAACTCGGGGATTAATTGGTTTCCATTCTAAATTCTTAACGATGACCTCTGGGTCAGGTGTTATGTACCATATTTTTGACCATTATGGGCCAGTGAAGTCAGGAGAGCTGAATCAGAGGACTCGTGGAGTATTGATTTCCAATTGTGCAGGGGTTAGTACAGGCTTTGCTCTTTGGAACCTTCAAGAGCGTGGAGATCTTTTCATAGGGCCTCAAGTTCAGCTCTATGAGGGAATGATTATTGGTATACATTCTCGTGAAAACGATTTGGTTGTCAATGCGACGAAGGAAAAGCAATTGACCAATATGCGGGCATCAGGCTCTGATGAAAATATCATGCTAACCCCCTATATTAAACAATCACTTGAACAAGCGCTGGAGTTTATTGATGACGATGAGCTCGTGGAAATTACTCCAATTTCCATAAGGTTACGAAAGAAATTTCTCAAAGAGAATGAAAGAAAAAGAAGCCCTTCTAGTAAAGGATAAGCTTCAGTTTCAGTGTAAATTTGGGCTATTCCCTCTAAATTGGCGGGAGTAGCCCAGATTTTTTTGTGAGAGTTTTGCTCTATCTATCACATTGATGATTTCAAAACTGGTAATCCTAATGAAGTTGACTATAGTTGAATTAAACACGTTGTTTTTTATTCATGGATGAGTAAAGCGTGTTTGGGTCAGTCAAATTCAAAAGGAGATTTAAAATGACTAGAAGAGAAAAATTGTTAAGTTATGCATTGTCAGGTTTAGTAATTGTTTCAGCTGTTTTAGAGTTTACAGTATTTGCTTAAGGTTAGTCTCCTCACTTCCTTATGTCTAGCCCCCTTTTGGGGGCTTTTTTTTGCTCTGATAGGTTGGTCCCAAGCGAAGCGCAGGCCAACAATTAGATTTTAAGCGGGACTATTAAATAGTGTAGGTTGGTGCCAAGCGGAGCGCGGCCCAACGTTAGGGATAATTCCTAGCTTTCAGAAATTTCGTGATTAATTTTTTCTAAAACAGCGATAGGATCAGCAGCCTGCGTAATTGGTCGTCCAATAACTAAATAATCAGCCCCTGCACGAACCGCTGCTTTTGGCGTCAGTATCCGTTTTTGATCATCTGCTTGATCATCTGGAAGCCGAATGCCTGGAGTTACTAAAATAAATGAATGATCTAAGGTTTCCCTCAGCAATAAAGCTTCTTGAGAAGAACAAACCACTCCATCCAAACCTGAACGTTGCGCTAATTTAGCCAATTGAGGCACCAAGCTCTTGATAGGATGCTCGATACCCACAGGAATTAAATCTTCCTCTGTTGAGCTCGTTAAGATAGTCACCCCCAATAATATTGGACGAGGAGAGTAAGTCGCAATTGCCTCATGGGCCGCTAACATCATCTCTTTTCCACCGAGAGTATGAACATTCATCATCCAAACCCCGATTTCAGCTGCGACCTTACAAGCACCCGCCACCTGCATCGGAATATCATGAAACTTAAGGTCCAAGAAAACATCAAATCCCTGTTTCATTAACTCTTCCACAAAAGCAGGGCCCTCTTGAGTAAATAGCGTAATTCCCACTTTTAATCGGCAAAGCTTAGGATCTAAACGACCAACAAAATGACGGGCCAATTCCACAACGGGGAAATCCAAGGCAACAATGACTCTAGGAGAAGTATTCATAAGCGGAGATTATGAAGGAAGACCTAATTAAACACTAGTTTTAGTTAGAATTGTTGGTCCGCGCTAGCGCTTGGGACCAACCTACAAAAGCAGCTCAGCGTAGGTTAGCGCCAAGCGTAGCGCGGCCTAACAATCCTACTAACTCCCCAGCCGCTGCACCCAACTAATCGGAGGCATGCCCCAAGATTTTTGGAGCTGTCCATATTGACGCTTGGGCATCAAAATAATCACAGGTTGATGGCGAGGATCGAGCCATTTTAAGAGTTTTTCAATATCTACGACTGAAGTTTCGACACATCCTTGAGTCCCGATTTTAGGGCTTTCCCAGATATGCATGAATACACAGGAACCCGCATTGGGAACTGGATTTGGCGTATTGTATTGCACGTAAAAACCCCATCGAAGTAATTCAATATTCCACCAATAGGAGGGGATCGATTCTAGTTTGTTCTTAAGGAGCTGATTGTACTCAGGGGAGTTAGAGTGATCATTGCAAAAATAGGTATCACTAACAGGTAAATATTCTAGCTTGATTCCGATGGGCGGTTTTGCCGGATAACCAAAGGCAGGTCCGATAGGGTAAACTCCTGCAGGGCTACGGCCGTCCTTTTCAAATTTCCTGGGGCCAATGAGGTGATAATCTTTTAATTCCACACCCCAGCCCATCCCGTTGTTGCCTACTACCACTGGGATTTTTTCGCCCACTTGCACCCAATGAAGGGTGTGAGGGTCTCGTTGAAATTGCAACAATTGCCCTTGAAAATCATTCCAGTGTTGGATTGTGACGACCAAGGCTTGTTGGCTTTGGGCGATAAGCTCCTCTGGAGTTTTGCTGCTTGAGGCCAAAGAGGGCAGGGTGAAAATGAGAATATACAAGGCTAAAAGTATTTGAATTATTTTCATGGTCGTTGATTCCTTTGGCGGTAATTTATCACTTTAATCCTCGATTGGAAATAACCAGGGAGACCTATTGGTTTCTTGAACCTTGAGTTAAAGCTGATACCATACAACTTCTATAAAATAGGCCGATATTGATGAGTCTGATTAACCTAAAACTAAGAGAGCTTAGCTGTGAGCGAGGCAATCGTCCGCTATTTCAAAATCTCAGTTTTGAAGTGAATGCGGGGGAAATTTTACAAATTCTTGGCCCGAATGGGGTGGGGAAGTCTACTCTATTAAAAACTCTATCAGGCCTTCGTCCTATCGATCGAGGTGAGATATTTTGGCAGGGGCAGGCAATAACGGAATCTTTAGAAATCTATCAAGAGCATTTAAGTTATTTAGGTCATCGACTCGGTTTGAAAGCTTCATTGACGGTCTTGGAAAATTTAAATTTAGATCCTCGCTTCAGTGTGGATCTATCTCAATTTAATTCGGTGCTAAAATTACTGGGATTAACAACTTTGGTTCATCAGCGAGTATCTCAGTTATCTCAGGGTCAGAAGCAGCGTTTGGCATTGGCAGGAATATTATTAGCGAATCGGAAGATTTGGATTTTGGATGAGCCTTTCGCGTCTTTGGATCCTGCTATCATTCAAATTTTTGAATCTTTAATTTTAGAACATGCTCAAAAGGGAGGTTGTGTGATTTTAAGTAGCCATCGTCCTTTAACTTTAGCAGAGCATAAAATTAAAACGGTGGTTTTGGAATCTGCAGGAGAATACATTTGACTGCTTTAATTTTTAAAACAATCAAGCGTGAATTCTTGCTCAATGTCCGAGATCTCTCGGAGCTCCTGCATCCGCTAATATTTTTTATGGTGGTTGTGAGTTTGTTTCCATTGGCGATCAGCCCTGATCCCAAATTATTAGCTTCAATAGGTCCGGGTATTATTTGGATGGCAGTATTATTCGCCAGCATTCTTTCTTTTCCGAATTTGTTTTATCACGATTACCAAGATGGGAGTTTGGAACAGAGTGTTTTAAATATAAGACCTTTGAGTATGATAGTGCTCACTAAAGTTTTATTGCATTCTGCATTGCTAGGGATTCCTTTGTTAATTTTATCGCCCGTGTTAGCCATGGGCTATCACTTAGATCACTCTGCATTAATCGCTTTAATGTTGAGTTTGTTGATAGGGATTCCGAGTCTCTGTTTATTAGGTGCGATTGGAAGTGCGATTACGGTGAGCTTAAATCAGAGTGGAATTTTACTAGCTTTAATTTTATTGCCCCTCTATGTGCCGATACTGATTTTTGCAAGCAGTGCGGTTTTGCGATCAGAGAGAGGGGAATCCGTGAATGCTGAGCTCGCCCTGTTGGGCGCGATATTTATTTTTTTATTGATGTTGGCACCCATTGTAACGAGCTATTGTTTGAAAGTGGCAGTCGAGGATTGAGATTTAAGGGTATCTCTATAAATTAGTTATTTTGGTGCCAGGCTCCGTCAGTATGATCTATAACTGATTGATTAAATGAATTAAGGTGCCTGGCTCCAAAATTCAAAACTAAAATTTTTCAATTTTGAGAGATGGCCTTAATATTGCCATAATAATTGTAAAATATGTTTAACGTTTAATAATTTTTTCAAGGATCCAATCAAATGGCAACGACCAAAATTCGATATCCCGCGGCACATTCAAAAGATTTTCTGGAAACATTTGAATGATCGTTGGCAAAATCCAAGGAAAACACAGAATAGGAATGCAGCTTACCCTATGATCGCTTCTGGTTATTTAAAAGCGATTAATGCAGCCATTGCTCTATTACCTGCGGAGAAAGTATCAGGTGCTGCTGCTGAAGCTGCTCCAACTCCAACTTGTGCTTAAAGCAATTATTAAAAGGCAGGCAAAAGAAAATTTGCCTGCCTTTTTTTATTCTAGGAAATTAAAAATTAAGGTGCCTGGCACCTTAATTTAAAAAGCCAGAGGACGATGGACCCGTTTTTTTATTCCATCGTTTCAAAATACCGATCGGCATCTAATGCAGCCATACAACCGGTTCCAGCTGAAGTAATGGCTTGACGATAGATATGATCGGCAACATCACCCGCTGCAAAAACTCCAGGCACACTAGTAGCGGTTGCATTGCCATCTGATCCACCTTTCACTTGAATATATCCACCTTTCATTTCTAATTGTCCTTCAAAGATCTGAGTGTTGGGTGTATGACCGATGGCAATAAAAACTCCGTCGACGTCTAGCTCTTGAGTTTTTTGATCCACAGTTGAGCGAATTCTAGCGCCTGTTACACCTGAGTTATCACCTAAGACTTCATCTAGCTCATGATTCCATTGAATGCTGACATTGCCTGATTGAGATTTTTCTAGGAGTTTGTCGATCAGAATTTTTTCAGATCGAAATTTATCACGTCTATGAATCACGGTGACATGAGAGGCAATATT
>CAIQCE010000161.1 GCA_903870185.1 uncultured Gammaproteobacteria bacterium | reverse complement strand
CTCCATCAATTAGAAGCGTTTTTTCACCTGAATCAGCGAGTACTTGTGCCAAATTTAAGGCAGTAAAACTTTTACCAATATTGCTGAAACTTCCCATTATAGATATAACTTGATTAGACTCAGAATTAATTGTTTTCATTCCCACCAATAAAGCGCGAAGGCTTTCAATTGCAATATCAGATGGATCTAGCGTAGCTAAAATTCTTGATTTTTGAGTATGCAAGTATTTTCCATTATATTTTTTTTCTATTTTCTTTTGTACTTTACTGAAAGGAATAATGCCTTTAACTCCAATTCCAAACTCACTTTCAAGTTGTTCAGCACTTTCAATAGCATTAGTCGTAGCAAATCTAAGCAATACAAATACCAAAGAAAAGATAAAACCCATAACAAAGGAAAGAGAAATATAGAAAAAACTCTTGGAGGCAACTAGAGTGGGTGGTGTTGTCCGACCTAGCGCTGTTAAATCACCAATTAAGCCGGCGCGAGCAATTTCTAGCTGCTGCATCTTACCTAATAGTGACACATACATAACACTTTTAACTTTTGCATCACGTTGTAATTCAGTTTCCTTTTGATCCGACGAAGGAAATGATTGTATTTGATCCTTAATCGCAGCCAATTTACTTATAAGCTGATTTTCTTCATTCTGGTTCGAAATAACTAGTGGATAATTCGGAGTATATATCTGTAAGAGTTCTTCTTGCTTTGATCTCACTACCTCCAAGGCAGCTTCAGTGGCAGATAATTTTTGCATCAAAAGCTTACTTTTATTCTCAGCACTCAAGCTCCCTATTTGAGCTCGGTATTGGTTAACTGAATTTTCTGCTTCTCCTAGACTCGATCTGATCTCTGGCAATTTCTTTTCTAGAAAGTCCAAGGTTTTTTGAGCTTCTCTCGCTTTTTGTTGCATATCATTCTTTATTGCAAAGTGAACAATTGCATTCAAAACCTTTACAATTTGGTATGGATCTCCACCTGTGAGTTCAATCTCTAAGACACCCGTATCCTTACCTGGATCATTCCCAAAATGTTTGATTTGTAGACGCCCAGCTAAAGAATTGGCTACAGAGAGAGGGGATTGATACGATAAAATAAATTTCCGCCCTGGATTTGCTTTTATATCAGCCACTTTCAACTTAAACCCTGGAAAAGTAGTCGAGCGAATTTCTTCACCTACTTTTCCAGATAAAATTAAAATATCATCCTGGGTAAATAAGTCAAAGTAGTTATCCTCTCGAATAATAAGATTAAAGCTAGATCCTGCATAACTTAGAGGGGCTATAAATTCATCAAGGCGCACTTGCTCAGATTTTTTATAGATATGCTCATTAGTCCACTTGCTAATGAAAGAGCTATAAGCAGGAGTCACTTGGACATTTAATCCATTCTTGATAACAACTGGTTCTAAAATGAAAGGGGTTCTGATCAAAGCAAGCTCACTATCAATCTGAGAAGGCCCTGAATCTTTATAACCTAACTCTTGAAGCAAACCACTTTCAGGCTTTAAATTAACCTGAATCATTGAGGAGGCTTGATATTGAGGAGGCAGAGAGATCGCAAAAAAGAGACCCATCGCCAAAGATAACAAAGATATGCCAGCGATGAATTTCCAATGTATATATAACTGTTCCAATATGCGACGGAAATCCACCGCATCGTTTTGTAACAAAGCATTAGAAAATGACTGACCATTTGTATTCAACTGCTGACTCCATTCACCTGTTGATTTGCTTTAGCTGAAAATCTTCATTACTTATCTATGTTCTTAACCAACGTGTAAGTCATTAGAGTTGGTAATACTTGGTTAATAAATCGATTCCATCCACTCAACGAAGCAGATGAAACATAAACCACGTCATTTTCTTGTAAAGCAAATTGCTGTGCAATCATTAAATTTTGTGGAACTGTAGCATCAATCCAAAAAATATCAGGCTTAACGTAACTACCTCGAACGAGATATATATGTGTAGGATCAGCATTAGAGGGATCAATCCCGCCTGACATGCTCAAAGCCTCCATTAAAGTCAACGGCTTATCAGTTAAAGGATGCATATCTGGTTTTTTAACTTCACCTAGCACATAAATACTTCGATTTCTGAACTTCGCAACTTGAACAGTGACTTGAGGTGTTCGGATATACTGTGACAATCTATTTGCAATAACTGACTGTATTTCTTTAACTGTAAGGCCAGAAACATGGAGATCGCCCACATAAGGAAAGAAAATATCACCTTCTGCATCCACTACGATAGTTGGGTTAGATGAGGTGGGTACACCTGCTTGCGCCCCTGGAAGAATTGCAGCACTTGACAGTGTACTAAATTCAGGGTGCCCCCAAACGATAACATTCAAGTAATCATAGCTTCCAACGCGATAGGCCTGGGGCTTCATTGCTGATTCTAACAAGGCTTTACCTGAGGGAGTAGAAAGCAAACTTGCATTTACAAAAATTAAATTAGGTTTAATCGACTTATTATTGACTTTTTGAGGCTGCTGTATGGTATTGGGACTGAGATAATTACTCGGCACAAAAGCAGAGCACCCACCCAAGATTAGAGTAAAGGCAGCTATTATTGTTTTTAATGATACTTTATTCATAAAAACTTCCCTATTGCACTGTTGCTTAGATTCACAACCCATTTATGCTTAAACCATCCATTTAAAAGTCTTTAGGGAAGCTTGTCAAGAAAATGAGAAGCCTCCATTATAATAAAGCTAATACTATTTACCAACCTGAGCAGGTGACGGACTAGCAGCTGTATTCGCATTCGATGCAGTAATCATTACAATTGAAGCTGCAGGTGAATCTGTAATAGGCCCCCCCGCTGCTGAATCAGTTCCAGCCGCGCTTGCAGATTCACTTGTTAATGTATTAGCAACATCCGAGTCTGGAGCAATTAGACCCGCATCCTGTAGACCGACTGAAAACGTAGAAAAATCTTCAGCTGTCATAGTAATCTCAACATCTGTCTCAACCCCGCTCGCAGAGAATGATTTTAAAGTGACTATCTTTAGTGTTGAATTACTACCCTGTGTGACTGTCACAGAGTCTATTTTACCCCCCTTTAAACTACTTTGTACTTTGGCTATTACGGCTGCATTAACTGAAGCAATCGCTGCTGAATCAGCTAGCACCATCATAGGCTGCAAACTAAGTGAGACTATACTAGAAAAGATAACTGCTCTCCCTAACTTCATTTTAGCTACTCCTGTAACAATCCAATAATTAAAAAGTGATGGAATACCCTATACTTCCACTGATAGGAATACGCCTACCACCACGATGAGTCAAATCAATAAAGGTTAAACTTGCCACCATAGGGAGCTTCACAAAAGGAATTACTGTCATTCCCGTATTCAATGTTTCTCCAACATAATCCATCACCCAAGAAGCCTGAGGTAGCACTTGAATATTAAGCCCTGCAAAAGGAGCATATCGATGCAAGTCTCGAGAAGTTGGGGTTATATCATGAACGAATCGACTATTTCCAACACCCAATGAACCAATCAAACCCAGTGGACGACCATAAAACATATCTAATTTAAATGAACGAGAAGCGACAAGATATTTACTTTTCTGTACTTCTTTATCACCACCCCATCCAGCTACATTCTCAATTCCCATAGCAACTGCCATACCAGGAACAATATTCCTAGATAGTTGAAAATTAAAATTTCCATCGCGGACCACTTCATTTAACCCACCCAAAGTCATCATAGTCGTTAAAGCAACTAATCGATCAGGATCCCCCAAGCCAAACCCAACTGCATATTCCCCAAAAGGTTTTCTTGTTGATTGAGTTCCATCCTGACCAGAAACACCAAGAGCTATACTACGCCACCCCATTCCATAGGCGGTGGGAGTTGTAACACTACTTGTTATTGAAGAAGCCGGTTGAGCAGCCTCTAACCTCTCCCAAAAAGTAGTCATATCGTAATAGTTAACAACTTTGGGGCCAGCCTGTACAACTTTAGCTGAGAAGATCAGAGCGATTGATAAAACCTTAATCAATGTCCCCCGATTTAAAAGTCTTTGATTGCTATTTTTCATAACTCCTACCCTACTCTGTTATTATTGAATCAGTCCTACACAAAAAAAGAATCCATTTGAATTCAAATATCTAACCAGGCCTTTATCATTCAAGGCAAGACTCTTAAAATCCATCAATTCGAAACAAGAAAACTCGACAATGGTAACAAATTTAAGTTGAGATTCACAGAAGAATAATAAACTTTAATCTGAGAAAATAAATAAACTCAAACTTAATCAAAAATACATCACGATGGAACCCCCCTAAAGAAAATATATGCATTAAATCACTAGCTTTTGCAATACCCTCTTTCTCTTTTGAATGATAAAAAGCCCCTGCAAAACACCAACCAATGACCAAAAATAAATTGCTATTGGAGAGCCAGGAGATGACCACCAATCCTCAAAAAATGAATGCACAACCATTCCTAATAATTCACCTGAGACAATCAAGATTAAAATTCTTTCATGGGAATTTTTTTGAGTCATCCTGTAGAGCATAAAGCTCTGCTTAGACAAAGAAAGCAACAAGGCGATGTACAAAATAAAACCAATGACGCCTGTTTCTTCAATCACAGCTAAAGGTGCATTGCTCTTCTCTCTTCCATAAGTTGAGGCAGTTAATTGTGAAGTTAAGTTAAACTCTGTTACGCCGTAGGCAACCCCATACCCCACACCTATCCAACCTCCTTGATATGCCCCTTCGTAAGTATTTTGCCAATTATCAATTCTGGTAGCAAAAATACCTTTATTAAAATTATCTTTATATGCAAATGCTTTGATATGAGAAACCCACCCAGGTGAAACCATCAAAACTCCCATTAACAAAAATGCAAAAATCATCAGAGCAATTGTTTTAACAGGTGCACGTTTTGCATACTTAATATTTAAAAAAAATAGGGAGGACACTATAATTACAACTAAAGTAGCCGATCTTGTTTGAGTCATAAATAAAAGAATCAAGCAAATAGCTATCAAAATAATCCATTTAATACCTGAGTAAGTAAAAAATCCAACTAAACTCCCTCTCCAAAGCAAAAATGGATAAATAGCCTGCGAGAAAAATCCCATTAAATTGGAATTCGAAAAACCTCCTGAGTAATAGCCCAGAGACAAATGATAGCCAATAATAGGCGAGAGTAATACACAGCCCACATACGGGGAGAGATAATTTAAAGCTTTATCAATTGGATGAGATCTAACCCACTCTATTGTTGCAGTAACAATAGTAAGGACAATGATCAATGAAATGCTGGCTCTATAAAATGTTAAATTTTTAACATCAGACCAAATAATACTCAAAAAACACCAGGCAAAATAAAGCAGCAAAGCTCTCCCAAATGCCGTAGCCCACAGCCAATGGATTTTCGGCCTAGCAATTAAAGCACATAAAAAAACTGGTAATAAATACCAACGAAGCTGGTAAGGAATGAAGTCACGGACTCTATAAACATAAACTGCGCAGCTAATTAATAAATATACTGAGAGTAAATAATTACTTAATATTAATCGTTTTTTCATTAGAAAAATCCCTACCTCCCAAATCTTTTCATTACTAAACTCCAGGTGTTAGAAATAATATTAGCCTGATTTTCAAGCGTCCAGCCTTCTATTAATTCAGAAGCATTGGCACCCATTTCTAAACGAATAGAAGAACTATTAATCATCTCCTCCATGGCATTTTTCAATTCAAGAAACTTACCTGACCGCACAATAAATCCTGTTTTTTGATTAACAACCAAATCATCTGCACAGCCAACTTGATCAGATACAATCACTGGCTTCCCAGCTGCCATTGCCTCATTAACAACAAGGCCCCATGGCTCAAAATGAGAGGGTAATACAAAAACATCAGCCAAATTATAAATATCCAGCAACAAATTATCTTTTAATCTACCTAAATATTGTATTCGGAAATCTAGACTAGCTAATTCTTGAATATGACCTGAAAGAGGGCCTGAGCCAACTATAATTAATCGAGCCAATGGATTTTTAATCTCATTAAATGCGACCATAAGATCATTAATTCCTTTATACGACAATAATCTTCCTACAAATAAAAATACAACATCCTCGCCTGAAATTTCATATTGAGATCGTGAATTTTTTCGATATTCAGGAGAAAGGCCTGATAGGTACTTTTTTATTCGAGTCACATCAACAGTCATAGAAACTGGATATATCTTATCGGGCTTCGCACCATAAATCTCCAAATATTGAACCTGCTTATTTTTTCCCCCAGGGAAAAATGCAGCTATATTTCTAAAGATAACAGGGTAAATTAATTTTTTAAGTAGAGCTTTCATGCGAGAAGTTGAGTGGTAATGAGTATCCGAGGTCACTGTAATAGGGACTGATTTTAGAATCCCATAAAGATAAAAAAAAATCAGCATCGGATCACCCGCCCAGCCTGGAAGATGAATTAAATCATATTTTCCTTTAAAAGTTCTCAAAAAAAATATTAACTTTTTAAATCGATCATGAGGAAGAAACCTCCATTTATCTGCCTGATTAACACCCCAATTTTGAGTTAAATTCTCATGCAAAAATATAACATCAATTTGGCCGTCCCATTTGACATAAAGCTGATTAACCAAATCAATCATATAACTGGCAGGCTCAATAAAAACAACCAATATTTTCTTAAGCTTGGTATTATTCATTAATAACCTCATTAAATACTTCCATTAACTTAGAGGCATGATTTTCCCAAGTAAAATTTTTCAATACAAATTGCCTTCCTAATTCTGCCATTTCTTTATACTGGTCTTTTTCAAATAAGATATGATTCAAAGTTTCTGCCAAGTTAACAGCATCATTAGGGGACACAAGCAATCCCGTTCTTCTATGCTTAATAAATGCCTGGGGACCTTGCCCCTGAACACCTATCGCGAGTAATCCACATGACATCGCTTCTAAATAAGCAATACCAAAAGCCTCACGATATGAAGGCAATATAAATACATCTGCATTAAGAAGGAGCTTGAAAACACTTCCAGGTGAAACAGCCCCCTGGAAAAAAACTTTCTGGGAAAGCTCCAAATCCTTAACCAACGCTTCTAAATAAGGTCTTTGATGCCCCTCCCCTACTACAATATAAGACCAGTTGAGAATTCCCTTTCTTTTCAGAGTAGCAAGCGCTTTTAAATTAATATCAATGCCTTTGCCTTCATGCAGATTAGAAACGCTGATAAATCGTGTGAAATCCGAATTCCATATATTTTTTTTTAAATTTTTATTTTCTTCAGAAAGTCTAAAACCATTCGGAACAACTTTGAACATGTTGCTTTTATGAGTAAACTTCTGAAAAAAATCTCTTAGCGGCTCTCCTACTAAAACCACTCGATCTGAATTTTCCAAGGTATCACGATAAAGCCTTTTCACTTCTGACTTAGAACCAACTGTAGATTTAGTATCAATCCCATGCAAAGTCATTACAGTAGGAATCCTAAAATACTTCCCAATATCGATCGCAGCCAAAGCGGCAAGCTCCGTATGAGCATGTATCAATTGACATTGATTCTCTTTAATCATTTTTTTTAATTTATTTCCAACCCTCTTTCGATATGACCAATGAGTCAATATACTCATAATATTTCTAGGGATCGATAAATAATAACAATGATGGATATAAGGTTTATTCTGAAAATGATGATCCTTTTTTTTATAAATCCAATCTCTATGGAACCAACCAGCCCATCTTGGACGCCAAGGTCGAGTTATTAAAACTTCAACCTCGCAACCTTGATCAATCAATGCATTAATTGAGTCTAAAATATAGGTTCCCGTTACATCTGATTCATTAACAGGGAACCAAGGTGTTAGACATATGACTTTCATCAAAATACTTAATCCGATTAAAAAATCCTTAACAATTCACTTCCCTTTAATTTCAAATAAAAACACTAAAATAATAATTCTTAATTAAAGGCAAGCCAATTAAACTGCAGCTAATTCTTTTTCAGGCAATTTTGAAGAATGGCTGATTAGATCCCTTATCTCCTCAATATTCAAGAAATTAGGATTGGTCGCTGAACTATACTCGAAACCCAATTTAACAGGTTTAGAAGTTTCACCTAGAGAATTGCAACTATAATCATTGTTAGTATTATTGAATTTAATGGTTGGCATTATTAAGAAATAATCTTTGAATTCCAAAGTTAAATGAGAGTCATCTGCAGGACACATCACTTCATGCAATTTCTCGCCAGGGCGCCTACCAATAATCTTAACTTTAAGCTCAGGAGCCATTGCCTTTGCCAAGTCAATCATATGAGTGGATGGCAATTTAGGAACAAAAATCTCCCCTCCACGCATTCGATCAAAACATCGCAATACAAAATCCACACCCTGAGAGAGAGTAATCCAAAATCGAGTCATTTGCTCGTCTGTAATTGGCAAACAATCAGCCCCAGATTGAATTAATTTTTCAAAATAAGGAACTACTGACCCTCTTGACCCTACTACATTTCCATAACGAACAACACTGAACATAGTTTTATCTTTTCCGCTGATATTATTTGCAGCAACAAATAATTTATCACCGGCAAGCTTAGTTGCCCCATAAAGATTGATAGGATTAGCTGCCTTATCAGTTGAAAGAGCAACAACTTTCTTAACATCAGCATCTAGAGCGGCTCTTATGACATTTTGAGAGCCTTCAATATTAGTCTTAATACACTCGAAGGGATTATATTCAGCTGCTGGAACATGTTTTAATGCAGCTGCATGAATCACATAATCAACATCACGCATCACAAATTTCAAACGATCTAAATCACGGATGTCGCCGATGTAATAACAAACATTATCACCGTTAACCGTTTGCTGCATCTCAAATTGCTTAAGCTCATCACGAGAAAAAATAATTACACGCTTAGGTTTATATCGTTGAATGATGGTTTTTGCACAATATTGTCCAAATGAACCTGTCCCGCCTGTAATCAAAATTGATTGATTATTTAACATTTACATCTCCTTGTAATTTGTCTAACTAGCTATTTAAACATATCATTAATTCAAACATCGTCAAGTTAATAAATCTTTAAACTTGCTTATTACACTAATCCAAGATAGAGGCGGGCTCAATCTGAAACTCAAGATCAGGAAAGATGCCTCCCGGCCTCATTGATTCATCCAGCTCACTCAAGGAAAAATACAGGCGCATCAAAAAATCTTTTTTGAATTTTTGATAATTTAACATCGGGAATACCGCAGCGTTAGCTGGATTCCAATTAATTCTTAATGATCGCCATTGATCACCGATAATAATCTCACCAGAGGTAGCACCAAAACCTGTTGTAGAAGAGACCAAACTAGAAGAGGCTATAATATGATCACAATTTTGATTCAAATCAAAATTCTCCAAATCTGCCCCCCCATTACGAACCTTCAACTGCAGCAAACCTTTGAATGCCTCGGGTAGAAAACTTAATACCCCTGCTCGTAATATACATTGTTTCCTTTCCCAATCTGGAAATTCCACACGAAAAGAAATTGCTTCACGAGAAGAGGAGATTTTATAAGATTTTATAATCTCTCCTTGAGCTGTCATGATCTTAGTGTGAATAATAAGCTCATCAGCTGACTCTTCAATAATAGGCTCTACTCGCTCTAGATCGGTCACCCTGCGCCGCTCCATCGGGAGCTCGACAATAACACCTCCCGAATAAAAATCAGCTCCATATTCGATAGAATCATAATATCCATGAGCAAGAGTACCTAATATTGGCTCAAAATCTTGAGAAGCAAAACTGAGAGACTGGATAGCCAACCCTCTACGCAAATTAAAAACAATGACTAAAACAGGTGTTTTAATTGTCAACAATATCTGCTCAGGATCTTTTTCTATAGTAAAGTTACCCGACTTGGTTTCATTGAGTTGATGATACTCCCTTGGGATTTGATAATCTGAATTTAACCCCTGTGATATCAATAATTGCTCTAGCTGTAATGAAATAGCTTCCCACCGCTTAGCCTCAATATGAGTCCGTAAATCGCTGGCCCAACATTCACAAAGTGAGCGCCATAATGCTGATTCTTGAGAGCCCTTTAGCTTAGCAGCCAATCGATAACATAAGGTGTTAATCCAAAGATTATTACGCCCTGTAATTGCCCAGCGACTTACGTTATATTTGGATTGTTTTTTCACTGGGATTGGCTGAGTAATAGAGCTTAATATCCGTACATCATTAGAAACCGCATTTAAAGATTGATCCAAAGCCTCTGTAGGAGAACTCCATTTGACCCCTTCTTCGTTTGAGAGAATAGTTAATAATTTCATTAAACGATTCCACTCACCGTCTTCATGAGCTGGGCGTTCCTCTGCAAACCGACCCGGGCGATAATCAAAAATCTCAGCATCATTACAATAAACGGCTAAAGGCCTTTTTGAGATAGCTGCTCGTTTTCTAAAACACTGCAAATAATCGATGAGTCGACTATCACCATGCGCATATCGCTGTAATTTTTGGAATAATATTGAATCTGACCATAACACAGGAATTGAAGATTGATTTAAACCTTTAGCATATGAGGGAATCGCTTCATACTCCTCATTCTCAAGACCTAAGGCGAGCCGAATATTATCACGATCCATGATAATACCCTGATACCCCAGTTGCTGATAAATTCCAACCAAGCCAGTTGAAAATGCCATTTCATTCACCAATACAATTTTAGGTTGAACTTCCAAAATTTCCTGATAATCGGCTAATCCTAATTTTTGATTCCAAAGATTGACTTCATAAGGCATCAACGGCCCAATGGCCTGTACATAACCACTGCCGATTAATTCACACTGACTCCTCGCTAACATTGCTTTGAACTCTTGCACCCAATCAGGAGCTAGCTGTTGGATTTGTCTTAAAGTCCAGCCCGTCAGCTCTATCCCAATGGGAATTCCTGTTTTCTTGGCGAGTTCGAGAAGAGGAAAATAACATTTCTCTATCACCTGCAATCTAGAAGACTCTGCGATGGAGGAATAAGCTAAATTCAAATGAAAGGCGATAAATGCTTGGGTCATGATTCACTCAATCTCCCAATATGTTGAGCTAACTGATCTGCGCCTGAAATTTTCAATCGATCTCGAGCAGCGTCTGAAAGCCTAGCCGCACTTTTAAAATCATTCATCAGCCGAGATAGCTCACTGGCTCCTGCTATATAATCTTCTGCCACCACACAGATCTCCTCATCCTTGATTTTTTTCAATTCCATTTTAAGACTGTCACTATAAGGGCAAAATACCACCGTCGGAATCCCTTGCTGCAGTAGTTCAAAAAATGAGACTCCGTAAACTGTAATGGCATAACCGGCTTCTCTCATCAATTCTTTCAAGTTGGGAGGAGCGACATGTTTGATCCATACTAATTGAGAATCTTTTGGAAAAACAGGGTCAGGTGCATATGGCCCTCTCACCCAATGTATTTCTGCTCCTGAATCCAAATTATTCTCGAGCGCCCCAGGTAATTTCAAGCCCAAACCAGTTGCATCACCCCCACCTGTCAAAACTAAAACTTTATGATTAGCTTTCCATCGATCTTGAGAATTTATTTTAGGCAATAAATAAGCATCCCAACCATAAAATACCGGACATTCAATCCCTTTCAATCGATCTAAATTCACCGCAAAGGCAGGAATATGAATAAAATCACAGTACTCCGCATAATCTAGACTATCAATGCCGACTATTTTTATTCCTCGCTTTTTTAAAACTATCAACCAGTTTTGAAATCTTGGCGTTATAGAATTAGAATGTAAATCAAAAATTAAGACCTCAGAATCATTGAGAGCTAATGCTTCAAATTCATCCGTCGTATGCTCACGAACAAATAACTCTACTTCTAAATTTCGAAAAGCCTCCAATGCTTTTTCCAATACTCGCATTCGGGACAAGTGACCCAGACCAACTCCGACACCTGCATCACAGATCAATCCTATCTGTGTCATAAAGTACGTCTAGTTTCCAGTAATGGTCTTAATCCATCGGATGGATCGGTACGCCATTTCCGCTCTTCTACTTCAGCAGGAACGGGACTTTTGACACCAGAACCATCTGTAGTGAGTGCTAACTGGACATCACGAATTAGTGGACCAATTTGTTCCGGAAGCCAACAATGTCCACCCTTAAATTCCGCTCCCTCGCCTTCCAAATCAAAGTGAAACTCTACAATCTCTGCTCCCCAATGATGAATCGCCCTCTGAATGACTCCAGGTTGAACGGTGTGATCAGACCAACCCACTTTACATCCAAAATTATCTTTTAAAGTTTTAATCGCTGCTAAATTAGATTGCTCCAATGGGGTCGGATAGGAAGAAACACAATGTAATAAACTAATATCGTCACAACCGTGTTTCTTCAGCACCTCAACCGCATGCTGTACCTCAGACAATGTAGCCATGCCAGTCGACAAAATCACCGGCTTCTTCGTTTCAGCACATGCCGCTAATAAACGATCCCATAGCAATGCATAAGAGGCAATTTTATAAAAAGGCACAAAAGGTTCCATTTCCGCCACTGCGTCTATATAAAAGGGGGTACAGCTAAAGTCGATATTACGCTCTTGGCATCGCCTTGCTAACTCTGGCAAGAATTCAACAGGGAGCTCCCATTGTTTTCGATCGCGATGCTCTTTAGAGTTTTTAAGAACCTCTAGAGCAAATAGTTGATCGATCTTAAACAGCTGAAATTTCGCGCTATCACAACCAATTTCCGCTGCCTTATCAATAAATTCAAAACACCGATTAATATCACGATGATGATTACTCGAAATTTCAGCAATAAAATAAACCATAATATTTATCTCGTATTAATTTTAATATCACGAATCGCAGATTCTGCCTGCTCTCTCGCTTCCAGAGTTGTATCACCCACTGCAATTACGACTCCTGGTCTTGCAACATGATTGCTGACTTCAGGAATCATATCTCCAACCTTTACACGAACCTCACATAACTTGATAGAAGGGCGGCTTGCAACTTCTTCCACTCCCTCAATAGAAATTATTTCCCCTGGCTGAGTAAATAAATAACGCTGACAAACTGGTCTATTAAATTGGGGGGCTAATTCATTTTCAGATATTGATTCTCCTAGAGCCAATTTAATGGCTCCACCCACAAAATCGACTCCTGTATTCAGAGGAATTTCATGAGTACAAAAATATCCACCTGAAAGTCGAGTCGCGACTTCAATCACATGAGGCCTTCCTTGATGAATAACAATATCACCTTTAATCACCCCAGATTGCAAACCTAAAGCATCAGAAATGTTTTGAATTAAGTTACAAACCATTTCTCTCACTTCCTCTATCATGTGTCCTGGTAGATCCCCACCATTTTCAATAATATGAGGTGCATATCGATCTAAAAATTCATAATTTCTATCGGAAAAACCAAGGGTATAAGCTTTTCCATTCTGAACAATCGATTCAGTGCTCACTTGAGGGCCCGCTAAAAATTGCTCTACCATTACTCGATGACTGGGTGACTCACTATGTGAATGTGAAAAAGCCCAATCTAAATCAATATCTGAACTTAAGCGTAAAACTCCACGAGCTCCTCGACTATCAACTGGCTTAATCACCAAATCATAACCTCGTTGCTCAACAATCGATTTAAGTTCATCCACTGACTTGATCGCCTGATACCAAGGTATAGGAATACCATGCTTGGCAAAATGATCCTTCATTGCTAACTTATCGACCATCATAAAGGCTATGGGAACTGGAACCCCTGGCAAATTCAAAGCTGCTGCAACGCTTGCCACCGTATGAGGAATATCAGAAGCGATACACATCACTCCATCAATTTTATGAGAATGAGTGTGATAATCTAAAGCACTTTTGACTACAGCATCGACATCATAAGTACTGGCGATTCTGTAGTCATCAGCCAATTCAAAGCAAGGGGCTTTAGGGTTTCCATCGATGATCAATATTCTCAATCCCATCTCTTTGGCTCGAATCACACCAGGGATTGTTTCAATACCGCCACCCACTATTAATAAAGTACGTTTCAAAAGTATAACCCACCATTTACATTAATTGTTTGTGCAGTAATATATGCACTAGCTTCTGATGCTAAAAAAACAACAGCATTAGCCACATCATTTGCCTTGCCTAATTTCTGCAATAATATCCCTTTCGCGACATTAGCAACCGATTGAGACTGCAACCCTGAAGCCGCCATTTCTGACTCAATCAATCCCGCTGCGATAGTGTTGCAACGAATTTTATACTCTGCACCAAAACGCGCAGCTACTTGACCCAATGAAATCAACCCAGCCTTACTCACGGCATAATGTGCTGTTCTTGGGCCACCATACTGACCGCTGATGGAACCAATATTCACAATACTCCCACCACCTCGCTTGATTAAAAGTGGCAAGGCTTCTTGCATACAAACAAAGGGGCCTTTTAAATTAACGGCTAAAATCTCATCCCAATCTTCATCTTCAATTTTGTCAAAATCTGTTGGCTTATTAATACCCGCATTATTAACTAAGATATCGATTCCACCCAAACTGTTGTCAATTTCATGCATCAGTTGCTTAACACTTTGACGCGACTTAACATCCATTTGATAGGCCACCGCATGACCACCCTTTTGAATGATTTGTTGCACAACCGCTTTAGCTTGATCGGCATTAGATTGGTAAGTGAATAATACTGTCGCCCCTGCCTCAGCAAGTGCAAAACAAATCGCTCGGCCAATGCCACGATTCCCTCCAGTTACCAAAGCTATCTTTTTTGACAAATCAAATACTGGATTCATACTAGCGACCTTTTTTTCTTTTTAGAACACGATGCGCAGCCTTAGCAATAAACGGTGCCGTTAGCTCATATTTTTCAGCTAGTGCAGCGGGATCGCCGGATTCACCAAAGACATCTTTAACACCTACAAACTCAATTGGACAAGGATGATGCTGAACTAGACACTCGGCTACTGCACTCCCTAATCCTCCATAAATATTATGGTCTTCTGCCGTTACAATCGCTCCTGTCTCTTTGGCACAACGTACCATAAGATCTACATCAACGGGTTTGATGGTAGAGAGATTCACCACTCTGGCAGAAATACCCTCAGCTTCCAATAACGCTGCAGCCTCTAAAGATCGAGCGACCTCCACTCCACAAGCCACCAAGGTTAAATCGGTACCCTCTCGTATGATTCTTCCCTTTCCAATTTCGAAACTATAGGGAGCTTGAAATAAATCAGGGGCTGGGCTTCGACCTGTTCTCATATAAACAGGACCTTTATATTCCAACATGGCACGAGTGGCTAAAGCTGTCTCATAGGCATCTGCAGGTGAAATCACTACCATTCCAGGTATCGCACGAAAGGCTGCTAAATCTTCTAATGCTTGGGCAGAGCCTCCATCAGGCCCCACATCTAGTCCAGGATGACTCGCGACTATTTTCACATTTTTTTCAGAGAATCCAATCGATAATCGAGCCTGCTCTACAGCACGCAAACAAAAAACAGCGAAAGAAGTTACCACAGGAAGCAAGTCTACAGCCGCCATACCGGCTGCCACACACATCATATTTTGCTCGGCAATTCCACATTGATAAAAACGTTTAGGATAGGCTTTTCGAAAATGGTGAGCTCCCGTTCCTCCTGCTACATCTCCATCCAATACTACTAGATTAGAGAAATGAGCACCTGCCTCTGTAATAGCCTGACCAAAAGCCTCTCGTAAACTATTACTGCTTTTTCCTATTAACTCGGGGACTAAAACTTTTTTTGCTGCATCCATGATTTAAAATTTTCCTATATCACTTAAAGCCTGTTGATATTCTTCATCACGCAATTTAACACTACCATGCCAAAGCGGGGAGTTTTCCATATAGGAAACTCCTTTACCTTTAATGGTGTGCGCAATGATAACGGTTGGCTGATGATGCTTTTCTTTAGCCACTGCCAAAGCCTCAATAATTTCTTTAAAAGAATGGCCGTCAATTTCAAGCGCATGCCAACCAAAAGATCGCCATTTTTCACTTAGAGGCTCAAGACCCATAATATTGGCATTGAGGTCATCACTCTGCAATTTATTGTAGTCCACCAACACACAAAGATTATCAAGCTTATAATGTGCTGCAAACATGGCCCCTTCCCAAACTTGGCCTTCTTGAAGCTCTCCATCACCCAAAATAGTGTAAATTCGTGCTGAAGATTGGTTTTGATGTTTCAACCCAAGGGCCATACCAACTCCGGTTGAAAAACCTTGACCTAAAGATCCGGTACTAATTTCTGCCCAGGGGGTTGTCTTAACATGGGGATGACCTTGTAAAATACTGCCTAATTGTCTAAAAAGCAGACACTCCTCTTTTGCAATCAAGCCATATTCCATTGCAACAGCATAAAGAGCAGGGCATGCATGCCCCTTAGAGAGAATCATACGATTGGGATTTTTTTGAGGATCATACCCTTGATCCCAGAAAAGCTCAGATTCTGCCAATGCAGTAATCAGTTCAACACATGATAATGAGCCACCAGGATGACCTGAGCCAGCTTGGTAAATCATGCTCAGCAATAATTTTCTTGCTTCAGAAGCACGCCTTTCTAATAACAACATAATCATCCCTTAGCGAGTTCATTATTCTATCCAATTAACACAGTTTGAGTTACGCAAAGGAAGGAAGGTGTAATGACCAGTCTTGACTCGATGATCTATTATGAAATTGAGATTTCCCACAAGCACCATCCTTTGGCAATAAAACTCATTCACATTTTTTCAAAAACCTTGCTGTCAAAGAATACACCAAGCATTATTGAAATGGAATCAATAATCAGAAAAATTCATCACTATTTTAAGTTAGAACCGGTGATTTTCAAAAGTTGCTTTCTAATCTCTGCACCCTCTGTATTGTCGAAAAATAGCTCACCGTTTTCGCACAATGGTTTTAACTCTCCTTTTGCTGCCTTATTCACTAACGACCTTAAATCCTGCAAACTTTGAGCATAATAAAGCATGGATAGTTTTTTCACCCTCTCTATAAGACCAAAATGAATCCAATTAAAACTGATCACAGGGACCTTGCGTGAAAGACATCGCATGAACAAAGTTGAAGCAAATAAAATAACAGCTGCCGCATTATCCAACTGGCCCTCTAAATCATCGCCCTGGCTGTATTCAATATTCACCTTGCAACCACTTCCCTCAATCAAATTATTAAAAAATTCCCTATAACTATCTACTCTTTCACGAGGATGAATTCTAATAATCAATTTATTTTCTACTCCATCCATCGCTCGAAGCAAAGCTTCAAAAATAGATTTCATATCTAAATCTAATTCAATCTCACCACTAAACAACAGGGTCGGTGCAAAAATAATGGTTTTCAGAGTTAAATTAGTATTTTCCAATCTATTTTTTTGCATTGGGTTCAATACTGGTGCTTGATCTCTAGAATCAGCTGACAATAGATCCCGCCAAAATCGCCCCCTAACAACATAGTAATCTGCTGGAAAATCCAAATAAGCATAATAAAGCCCCAGCACTCCATGCTGCAAAATAATAGTCGGTATATGCCTTTCTCTTACCTTGAGTAAGGCATAGGCTTCAAATGCACAATTTCCAACGACTAATGCAGATGGCTTAACCAGATTAATCCAATGCTCAAAAATCGATGCGTGAAATAACCCCCTTGGCAACCAACTTTCACAAAAAGCATGAAGCCATGCATGATTTAATAACATAATACGGGCAATATTCTCATCACCCTCAAGAACAAGATTTTCAATATGCTGCCTAATGGCATGTGCTGCAGATTTACGCTCACTACACGAGGGAACAAACTTGGGGAGTGCATACAAATAAATTGAATCAAAGATACGACCCTGCCTTCTTAAGGGCACCCCACCTGTTCTTTCATTTTCCACAAGAAAATTAAGAGGCTTGTCAAAAAATGGCTCGTACTCTAAACAAGTATTAGTATAGTTTTCTCCAGCAGAAAATGACCAAACTAAATTTGGTTGTATTTTCGACTTGATAATTTTATTTTTAAACATTGATCTATAATGAAATGGATCGACATAATTAATCACATTCAAAAACTCATTGAAAACAGTATTAATTGAAAATTTATCGACTTTAAGTCTTTTCAACATATTTTGTAATTTACTGGATTTAGCTGTCGCCGGAACTTTAATCGCCAGAGGAGAATCAATAAACCTCTGCAAACCGACCAATTGATCACTAATCCAAGAAGAGGATGGAAATTCGCAACTCTGAAATCCTTCTTCAACTAAAAAATTATGCAACCCTAAAATTCGATAGGTCTCTCTAACACGGTCAACCAAAACTTCTTGAAATATTGCCAGATGCGGCAAACCTCTTAATAAGGGCTCACCTTGAAGAATTTTTTTAACGGTCAAACATGCCCTCTGCATGCTTTCTTCACACTCTTCTAACAATTGCTTCAAACAAATAGCATTGGGATAGAAGCGGGCCAAATCACTATCAGGCGCACATGCCCAAAACGTAGCAACATGTCCTTCAATTTTTTCAGAAGCATCTGAAGAATTTGTCAAAATAGTTATATTTTTCAAAAAATGGACTCTTCAGGTTGTGATTT
>CAIQCE010000160.1 GCA_903870185.1 uncultured Gammaproteobacteria bacterium | reverse complement strand
CAATTGCATAAGCGAGTTATTATCGCCTTGTCTCGAATTACTGACACGGATTCATTTTTTGATTGGCTCTGTTTCAGGCGTACTCGACAACTTCGTTGTGGGCAAACAGGATTTACAGCACCTCCTCTAGCTGAAGAGGGTCACAAAATGATGCAGATGGAAAATGAGATGATGTTTGCATTATTTGAGCCTGAGGTTTTAGATGAGTTACTGAGACGATTCAAAGAATACAAATTAGATTCTACTGCGGTGATCAGCGATTACATTATGGTGTTAGAGTTTGTGGAATCATTTAATCCAAAAGCATCTGAAAAAATCAAAACCGCGCGTGCTGATAAAATCTCAAGCTTTGTTAATCAATTAAATAAAATCTCACGTTGTTCAAGTAGACAAAAACCGATTGAAAAGGCATTGATACTATTGCGAAGTTGGAGAGATGCAAAATCAAGTCAATTTGAAATTCGTGCGAAAAGTCGCCAATCAACTCATTTTGGGAAGCTTTTTAGTTCCTCAGCGACTAGTGACATTAAAGCAGGGCCAGGATCAGGAGAAATGGTAACTGCTGGAACCGATAATCCTTTGCATGCCGCTAGCAAAGCAGAGGATGCTGCAGGAACAAGTCGATCATTACGGGTTGTGAGTGGGCGTCCATCAGGGCGAACTGCTGTTCCTGCCTCAGTAGCAAGAAGCCATCTTGGGTTTTTAGCAAGACAAGTTTCTCAATCGGTAAGTGCAGCGACTCCTCTCAGCCCAAGCGTTGATCGAACCACTCCTTCTACCGGTTCGAGTGGAGGTAGTCGTTCTTCTGCCGGTTCTTCACCCGGACAAAGTGGAATGTTTTCAAATCCAGTTCATGCAGGAGCAGGTGCGCGTAGTTCTTTAGGTGCGGCTGCAGCGCAATCTGATAGAAATCCTAGAAGGTCATTGCAAACGGAATTGGTTGCAGCTTCTGTAGAAGAACATGGACCACTTTCCGCAATACCCGGTCAAGCTGTTTCATTCTGATTTAAAAAACGAAGGGGTCAGGACTTGCATCGACCCCTTTTCTTCATTAACTACAAAAAAGAGAGGTCAGACTATGCCATATTATTGGTTAATAGGTGAAGATGAACATTCTAAAGCTTTAGCTGAATCTTTTAAGGCTAAAGGATATCTTGATAGCAGTGCTCCTAGTCCTAGAAGCCTGAGTAAGCTTGCTACATTTTCTGCGGCTCCAATAGCTGCTGCAGGTGCTGATGCTGATGATACTGATGCTTTGGTGATTATTGATCTTTCTGCAACGGGTAAATTTCAAAAGAGTTTAGATGGTGGGATAATATTTAATCATCTTAAGGAACGAAATTTATTAGACAAAATTACGAGGGTGGATTTTTGTGCATCTGAGCTTGATTTTGGTGAGCATACGTCAACAACTATTCTTGCAGAAACTGCTGAGGAGTTGACCGAGAAGATTTATGAGGAATGTGGTTCATTCGTGTCTGTTAGGGTGCCTTCTGACAATCGCTATGACTTTAGTATTTTAGTTCCTCCTCAAGTTGGCTTTAGTGAAAAATGGCAACTTTTTTGTCTTCGAAAATCTATGTTGCCTCCAGCATCAATCCATAGATATCGTTTTAATATTGATTTTTTCCAAAAAATAGCGGCCAAAAGAATCTTAGGAGAAAGAGATGCGCTACATGAATTGTTGAATGAAAAAAGTCGAATCATAAAGCCTTTTGCGATGCTTCACCCAAACAGTAGTAGTGTAAGGCCATAGAGTGCATTGAAAAATTTGGTAATCCATTCCACTGATTAGTGGTATTTTGATGGATCTAGGATTTGATTCAGCTGAATTTGGTTTGTTGAGTGAGACTGAAGACTTCGTGCTTTGTTTAAAAAGCAAAGCATTTAATAGTGAAGAATTTTTAAATGGGAGCCCTCCTAAAGCTATGGTAAAGTCAGCAGAAGTTAATAAAGATCATACAAGCATTGATAAAAGAATAAGTTGATGTTGGCCCACGCTCCGCTTTGGACCAACCTACGCTTCATTTAAAGCACATTCGTGAGAACCTTCTGTATTTAAAAAAAACCGTTCGTATGAGGATAATTGTGAGCTTTCAAGTGAGGAAGATGATTGTCCTCCTAAAATCTTTTATCGTGCATAATGAATCAATATAAAGGGGGTTCTACCCCTTTTTCACAAACTGAGATTTTAATTTCATCGCTCCAATGCCATCAATTTTACAATCGATGTCATGGTCTCCTTCGACCAATCTTATGTTTTTGGCTTTTGTTCCTACCTTAACAACTAATGAGGATCCTTTGACTTTTAAATCCTTTATGACAGTGACAGTGTCTCCGTCTTGAAGGATATTGCCATTTGCATCTTTTATAATAGGAGCATTGTCATTATTTTCTTCTGCATTTTCAGCTGTCCATTCATGTGAGCATTCTGGACAAATAAATAGAAGCCCATCTTTGTAGGTATATTCTGAATGACATTTTGGACATTGGGGTAGGATATTCATGGGTTGAAGAATATCTTTTACTAAAGCTGTCGTCAACAGTTCGTGTTTTTTGTATTCAATCACAATTAGTATGAATAATGAAATTTGACAAAGAAGCCTGCATTGAGTATGGTAAAAATGTAGTGCGATATTTCAGCTTCAGTTATAACTCTAAAATGCTTTTCATCTTGTGTTGGAATTTTTCTTAACTGTCCTTTTGTAGTTTTAGATTACTTTTCTTTATTTTCTCAGTAAAGTTTTTCAATAATCAAAAAGGAGTTCTACTATGAATAAAACTATACGTTCCTCATTAATTGTTCTTTCAGTAACAGGGTGTTTGGCGGGTTGTGCCCAAAATAATCCACCGCAACCGACGTTCACTGCGCCTGTTTATGTAACAGATCAAGAAGTAGCTAGCACTGTTCGGCATAAAATTGATCAAGCTAAGGGGGTTCATGGTCATAAAATCTTGGTAAGTTCACAAAATGGCATAATTATTTTAAATGGGACTGTCAGAAGTCAGCATGTATTAGAGTTGGTTGAAGATGCAGCTGCTTCTGTTCCAGGTGTTAGAGCGGTTCACAGTAATATAGTCGTTTCTAACTAAAGAATATTCTGGAATTTTTTTAATAAAAATTAGATAAGTGTTATCGCTTTTCTCAAGAGGATTAACTTTTTCATTAAAAAATTAAAGGGGATTCATTATGCCATTACTCGAATTATCAAAAGAAAATCGTATGTTACTTAAACTTTCAGCTTATGGAATTTCTCAATTCCTTCTCTATGCCAATTTAATTTTTTCTGTGTTTTCAATATTTGTTCCAATGGCTCTTCCTATCCGATATTTTCTGATGATGTTTACCTTAGGGGGATCTTTATTATTTAGATTTTTCTCAAATCCCCCTGAGAATGCCTGGAGAACATTTTTATTTTTGGGTGGTGCTGCATTAACTTTAGGTATCGCTGCAACTTTAGTTACGATCCTACCGTTCCCTTTGGCGGGGTTGGCTATGCTGCCTCTTACCATCCTATCTTATATTTTTACTGATCTTTTCTTCAGTAAGGAGCAAAGCAAAGCTGTGCAATTATCTCCAAGGGAGAAGTTTGCACATCTGTTTAGTATATTTTCGCTGGTGGGGTTGGCTGGTGCATGGTTAGGGTTGGCATTTGCTCCGCTCTCATTCCCTGCTCTTATAACTGGGGCAGGTATCTTGGCAGGTATTACAGCATTTTTAGGTATAGCATCCTGGTCTTGCCTGAAATTTACTCAAGAAAAACGGACTTTCCCTTTGTTTGTTGAAGGGTCAGGTTTAGGGTGTATGGCGAATTCAGATAAATTAACACCTGCGAATAGACCGCTCCCTAACTTTTCCGAAGTTGAACACACAAGACTGGTTACTTATGAAGAAGATAGGGATGGTTTAGAAGGATCTCATAGAGGTGGAGTGCCGGTGCCAATGATGGGCTTGGTTCATCCTCATCCAGTTCCTTGAATATTATAGCTGTTAAATCTCCAGTGGAATGATATAAATTTTACTGGGGATTTTTTTTGGTGCCAGGTATCCTAATTGGTGCCTGGCACCTCTACTCTTAAGATATCCTTAATAAATCTAAATTAAGCTAGTCAAAAGTTTATACTGGGTTTCCTACTTTAGGTAAATAGTCTGTAGTAATATTTAGCATCGTGTTTTTGAAAACTACCTGCCGGTCTGTTTCGAGGGTCTAAGTTTCATTAATTTTATTTTTGGTTTTTGGTGTCTATAGATGCTTAATTAAGATTTAGGTTTAGATAAATGAGTAGAGATAAAGGAAAACTAGGTGATGCAGTAGATTCTAAAGCTGACGGAACGAGAAGGATGGCGGAAATGTTGGCGGTTGCATTTCCCGGGGTTGCCATAACACGTTATACTTCAGTTGAAGCACTCAAGCATTCCGTTATAGCAGCTGCAGGAAGCTTAAGTGCTTTAACTGAGGCTGCAGTTCCTGCTAAGACTAAAGTTTCAAAAGTTCTGAAATCTGAAAAAGGTGGGAAGTCTGCAGCTATGTCTGCACCCGCACTTGAACTCGCAGTTTCAGCTGGGGCTTCTGCTTCTGCTTCTGCTGGCGCCGGAGCAGCAGTAAAATTTGATGAAAGAAAATTAATTGAATATCCATCTTTAATTTATAAAACATTATATAGTGAGCTAGTTAATAAAGATCGAGATCATCTTGATCAGCATGTTTACATTTTAGAAAATATATATTCATGTTTAGAGAGTCATGAAGGTTTAACTGATCCTGAAATTAGCAATTTTATATATCGATTCGAAGGGTCATTTGAGCTGGTAATTTTGCAAGCATCTAAAGCCGGGAAATATTTAGTTGATTATATAATTGAAGCGAAACATATACAGGTATTCGCATTTTTATCCAGTAAAATTATCAATCATATATTAACAAATTCAATAGAAAAATTAATTCGGATAAATAGCCTTAGAGATGATAAAGGTCGAACTATTTTTGATTATTTGAAATTATTTTCAGAGATGGCTGTTTCGGCTGGATATCCAAAGGAAGAATTGGTTAAGACTCTTGATTTATGGATTAAAGAAATAATTAAAAAATTCAGAACTGATGTGAAGCCTTCTGAAAGTATAATTGGAGCATCGAAAGAAGGCTCGGGTGAATTGTCTTGTATAGAGGGGTCGGTTTTAGAAGTTATATTGCAGTTAAAAGTCATAAAAGAATCAATTGAGGCTAATAAAGAAGCCGTAGTTCCCTCGGCGGAAAAAGAAAAATTACTTAAGGCTAACGAATATACTAAATTTGCTTTAAGTGGATTGAATATATTGGTGATAGAGATGTCTAGAAAATTGAGTTATCTAGGCTATATCGCATTTTTGAAATTCCAAATTCGATCAATAAATATTCATCATAAAATCAATCCTTCTGAAACAAAAAAGCTCTGCCTAGCTATTAAAGATAAGTCTAAAATAACCGCTTTAGTTGTGTTTATGTATAGGAATTTGAGTCATGATGTCAGATTTAGTTGTTCTACTGGATTAGATCAGCATCTTGAAAAGCTTTTTCATAATGCATTGTTACTGACACTTCTCAATATTATTAAAGAATTAAATGCATTGAATTTAATAAACTATGAAGAAGTAATTGAAGGATCATCTTTAAAATTTGATATTTTTCGTGGATATGATGCATTATCTCTATATGCTATTTTCCCATCTGATCCAGGTCATCCCCTGAGCTCTGTGAACATGGTGAAAGAAGCATTAAACTTTTATGTAATAACTAGAGATCGAGAATCTTCAAAGTTTTCCGATGAGGTGAAAAAGTTTATTGATAAATGTCATCAGCCGCATATATATGCTGCTCTAGCAACTGAATTTTATTCCTATATAGTGGCTTGTGATTTCGATTCATTTAATTTTTTATTTCAACAGTTCTCTCAAGATGTGCTTATGAGAATATTTTATGGGAATGTGGCCAATCCTTCATTATTTGTTGGAATCTCACGATTGGCTGATTTAGAGGAGAGGTCTCGAATATTAGCTAGGCCACAATTGGGGGTGGTTATTATCGATTCTCTAAGTAATCAAATGAAAAAATTGAATGATGAGTTGTTCAAAACCAGGGAAGTTATAAGTAAAATTTTAAATTTGAAAAGTTTATTGGGTCAAATAAAATATATTTCTTCTATAGCTAAGCATAATTCTGTTTCTGATAAAATAATCATGAGTTCATTAGAAAATATATTTTCATATTTCATCTTCAGTTCAAATTTTCTTGTGAGACTTCATGATAAATTTTTGCTTAAAAAGGTATTTGCTTCTAGTAATTCCAATAGAAGAAAATTTTCCGGAAGGGTATGTGAAACTTCTATTATTATGACTGAATTTAATGCTTTGGTTCGCTATTCAAGAGAAAGAAACCTTCTTAAAAAAGATTTGGCGATTGTTTTAAAAGATCATGATCTAAAGAAGGATGAGGATTTCTCTTTGGATTTCTTTGTTCTCTATATTTTGTTATTAAGATGT
>CAIQCE010000159.1 GCA_903870185.1 uncultured Gammaproteobacteria bacterium | reverse complement strand
GCCAATCTCTAGATGCTTGATTGATTATTTCATCTTTAATCAACTCTTGAAGAAATGTATCCTTCAATTTTTTCTGATCACCAAACATATCAACAAGCAACTCTTCCCATGATTTTTGAACATCTGCATGGGATTCCTTCCCTACTTGATCAAGAACCTTCAAAATACGATCCGTATAGTAGGCTTCATTAGCTTGATCCAACCAGTCAACTGCCATAGAAGACAGGCCATGCTCATTTTCAGCATGTCCATTTTTAAACCCCTTCTCCCAAAGAGCCGTTCTTAAACCTGCATGCTTTGCTGTATAGATACTATTGACCCAATTCATACAACGCCTACCCATTGCAATTCCAATAGGACCGGCAGGATTGTGATCAAGATTTTCATTGACCTGCCTCACAATATCACCCCATTCATCTTCATAGGATTTTTTTTCATCCAGAGTAAAGCGCGATTTAATTTCCTGTGAAAATTGTGCATATTCTTTTAATTCAGTTGGAGTCAATACTTTACCAACCCATGTTTTTTCTAGTTCCTGTGTCATTCGATACACCTCAATTAGTTTAATAATGGTTTCCCATGGTATGGATTTATTTCGCTCACAATCAGAAATAATGCTCTTTAGGGCATTAGTAGCTACTTCTAAGGTTTTAGCTTTTTCTTCCAAAAACTGTGCCTGTAGAGAAAAATGATCAATGATATTCACTTCCTCAGAAAGCAAAGTTTTTATTTGAGCCAACTCAAAACCAAAAAACTTAAGAGCAACAATCTGCTCCAGCTTTAATAAATCCTTCTCGGAGTACAATCGATAACCATTGGATAGCCTGACAGAGGGTTTAAGCAAATCAATACGATCGTAATGATGCAGGGTTTGCACCGATACTTTCGTCAGCTTGCTTAAGTCTTTCACGTACCATTGAGCCATCGTTTCATCCTCACATTAACTAATCTAAGGTATATAGTAACAATAGAGTCAAGAAAATTTTTTGAGCATTTTAAATTTCTATATGACCCTCTAAAAATTGCAATAATAGCATACATCATTTTGCCCCTAGCCAAAGGGAGTTCTTATTTGGGAAAAAATATTCCAACCATCAGATAGATCTTGACATAATATGGTAAGCGCGCTTACCATATCACTTTTAACTATCGGAGCTACTCATGGCGTGGATTAAGACCCATTCAACTCTAGCACCTAATCTCGAACCCACTCAGATCTGGAATCTTTGGTCAGATATTAATAAAAGGCATTTATGGGATTTAGATACCGAATGGGCCAAAATAAATGGCCCCTTTGAGAAAGGAGCTATCATTCAATTTAAACCTAAAGGAGGCCCCAAATTATCCATGGAGATAACAGAATGCTCTCCCAATCGATCTTTTACCGATTGTTTTAAAATTCCATTGGCGCGACTTTATGGTCTTCATGAAATGGAACCCACACCTGAAGGCCTTAGGATTAGCTGCACTATTCGAATAGAAGGGCCCTTGGGATGGGCTCTCAGAAAAATAATAGGTGAAAAAATAGTAGCTGAGCTTCTTGAACAAACAGAGATGCTAATCAAATTAGCCTCCCAAGTCACATGAGTTTTTTATTTAAAAAACCTGAAGATAGCCCCGGCTTTTTACTTTGGCAGCTTACCAATCAATGGCAAAGACAACAGCGACAAGCTTTAGCTAAGCTTGGATTAACACACGGACAATTTGTTGTCTTGGCGGGTGTATTATGGCTGAGCTCCACTTCTACTGATGAAGTTACACAAAAAAAAGTATCGGAACTCAGTAAAATCGATAAAATGTCTATGTCAGATTTAACAGCAACTTTATTGCAAAAGAAAATGCTGAAACGTCATGCTCATGCGGAAGACAAAAGAGCCTATTCATTAGAACTCACTGAACGAGGACGAAAAGTGGTATTAAAAGCAATTCCAATCGTAGAGGGAATTGATGCAGAATTTTTCACTAAAGAAACCAAGAATTTAGTTCAATTACTTCATAATCTGAAGCATTTAATTTTACCGGAGGCATAGGGGACGTTAGTAAGTTGACAACTTACGTACGTCCCCTATGGAGTCCAATTTACGCGCGTAAAATAAACTGGAAAAAACTCGAGCGTTATAATAATAAAAAACCACTATCAGCGCTTATCCCTCTTAGCTTCAAGCAGACTGAACTAAACTTAAAAGCATTCCAAAAAAAAACTAAGCAGCATCATGATGTTGACTGTAGAACATGACTGATCTCTTGCATTAGTTTTTTATTGAACTAAACTAGCCCCACTAAAATTTCTTCTTCCGCTTAACCTAAAATCCAGGTGTCCTATGCCTAAACCAGAATCCACTAGACCCTCCGTTGCCGTCATGCGTTTTAAACCCATGAGGGCAAGACAACGTATCGAGGAAGAAACCAAACCTTCAACACTTCCTGTGCTTCGAAGAAATACGACTCTTTTGCGTCAATCCGTGACCGTTCAAATCGTGAATCTCGCCCCCGTGCTTCCGGCGCTTGTTGCAGGAGAAGTTGATATTCCTGCTTCATCTTATGAGGCCGCTTGTCTTGCTAGCTTTCAAGGGGGAGAGACTCCTAGCGTCAAATCCAATTCCTCGGCTTCGTGGGATCAACTCAATAACACGGTAGCCGCCGGGGCTTCTTTGCGCCACCAAACCCTGCTGGCTTC
>CAIQCE010000158.1 GCA_903870185.1 uncultured Gammaproteobacteria bacterium | reverse complement strand
TACAAGGCGTGCATAGTAATTATGAGATTGACAGCTTTCAAGCCCTGCTTAATGCATTAGCAAAAATTATTAATCATCCTGATACCCGTGATACTTCAATGAGAGTCATTGTCGATCATATTCGTTCTTCTTCTTTTTTAATTTTAGATGGAGTCGTTCCTAGCAATGAGGGAAGAGGCTATGTATTAAGACGCATTATTCGCCGAGCGTTACGACATGGCCACCGATTGAACCACCCAGAAGTTTTTTTCTATCGCTTAGTGCCAGCTTTAGTAGAAGTGATGGGTGAGGCTTACCCTGCATTGATTAAGGCGCAAGATCAAATTGCAAAAGTGATTTTACAAGAAGAAGAACAATTTGCTTTGACTTTATCTAAAGGGATGAGGTTATTCGAGCAAGCGATATCACAGCTTAAATCTAAAGAAATACCAGGGTCAGTGATTTTTCAGCTCTACGATACTTATGGATTTCCACCTGATTTAACAGCCGATATTGCACGTGAACGTGGTTTAGAAATGGATTATAAAGGATTTGATGCGGCAATGGCCCATCAACGATTGCAATCACAAAAATCCAGTGCTTTTGATGTTGATTATAATCAAAAACTACCTGTTGACACCCCCACAGAATTTTTAGGTTATCAAACTCTCAAAACATCTGCCAAGATTTTAGGTTTGATTCAAAATCAAGAATCTGTGAGTGAGCTCGCAGTGGGTCAACCTGCGATAGTCATCTTAGATAAAACGCCTTTCTATGCTGAGTCAGGTGGTCAGGTGGGTGATAAAGGTTATTTTGAATCAGAAGATGCCTATTTTGTCGTGAGTGATACACAAAAACAGGGTGAGGTTTATTTGCATCGTGGTGAATTGATCAGAGGCCATCTTAAAGTTGATCAAACTCTAGAGGCACGAGTTGATGATTCTAGGCAAGCCATTCGCTTGAATCATTCTGCTACTCATTTACTTCATGCTGCTTTAAAAACTTTATTGGGCCCTCATGTGATTCAAAAAGGATCCTTGGTTGATGCTTCTCGATTAAGATTTGATTTTACTCATGCTAAGGCTTTAACAGCAGATGAAATTAAAAATTTAGAATGTTGTGTGAATGAAGAAATTCGTGCCAATTACTCAGTTAATGTAGATGAGATGGATTTAGAAGCGGCTAAGGCAAGTGGAGCTCAGGCATTATTTGGTGAGAAGTATGGTTCAACAGTTAGAGTCATTAATATGGGTCAATTCTCCAGTGAGCTTTGTGGAGGTACTCATATAGACCATACAGGTGATATTGGTTTATTTAAAATTACGAGTGAGTCTGCTTCAGCTGCCGGCATTCGTCGGATTGAGGCTCTCACAGGCCAAGCAGCCTTGGATTTTATTTCTCAACAAGAGGGCAAGTGGCAATCAGAATTGACCTTAGCTCAAGAGCATCAGCGAATTTTGGAAAAACAAATAAGCTCTCTCAAGCAAAAGCTTGTGAATTTAGAGTTTGAAGATTTAGTCGCACAAGCTCAATCGATTGAGGGTATTTCCTGTATTGCAGCTAACCTTGGTGAGATAGAAACTGAGTTTTTACGAAATCTTTTGGATCGTTTGAGAGATAGGCTTAAATCTTCTTCTATAATATTGGCTTCCGTATTGGATCATAAAGTCCAGTTGCTTGTTGGCCTTAGTCCAGAGGTTCTGCCTTATTTCAAAGCTACAGAGCTTTTGAATCAGGTGGCTCATCAGATAGGTGGAAAGGGAGGAGGGCGCC
>CAIQCE010000157.1 GCA_903870185.1 uncultured Gammaproteobacteria bacterium | reverse complement strand
TGGGAAAATGTTTGCAAGGGACCCCAGATCCTTATGTGCCACGGAACGCCAACCAGCCGTGTGGTTCGCAGGATTGTCGATGCAGTTGTTGTGACCTTGTGCGTGCTTCTAGTTTTGAATATCCAAGCAATGATCCCAAGCGCGCAAACAGTAAATAGCCCAATCACGCTTAAGCAGACACCCAAACTGACATCACCCTGTTCATAGAAACTCCAGCGAAAACCACTGATAAGATAAACCGCCGGGTTTAGCAGAGAAAGCTTATACCAAAAAGCTGGCAGAATTTTTATTGAGTAAAAACTACCACCTAGAAACGTCAGCGGCGTAATAATCAGCAGAGGGATAAGTTGTAATTTCTCAAATCCATCAGCCCAAATACCGATAATAAAACCCATAAGACTGAAGCTAATGCTAGTTATGACAAGGAAGAATATCATCCAAAGCGGATGGGCCACATGCAGAGGAACAAAGAGCGATGAAGTTATCAGTACGATAATACCTATAATAATCGATTTACTAGCAGCAGCCCCTACATAACCCAAAACAATTTCCATAAAAGACAATGGGGCCGATAGAATTTCATAGATTGTCCCTGTAAAGCGTGGGAAGTAGATTCCAAATGAAGCATTTGAAACACTCTGACCTAGAACAGTCAGCATGATGAGGCCTGGAACAATGAAAGCACCATAGGGTACATTATCAATCGCCTGGATATGTGATCCCATTGCCGATCCAAAAACGATGAAATATAGCACTGTCGATAAAACAGGTGAGGCAATACTTTGGCCGAGGGTGCGCAATGTGCGTCCCATTTCAAAAGTATAAATTGCGCGAATACCACGGTAATTAATCATAGCCCACCAGTTGGATGAAGATTTCCTCAAGACTACTTCGACGGCTTTCAATGTCTTTAGGATGAATATTATTTCCTATTAAGCTTTCTAACAGATCCGAAACATCATGATCGTTCTGATGTGTGTTATAGCTGTAAACCAGTTTATTTCCATTATCCACAAGATTAAGGGAATAATTGGAAAGATTTGATGGAAGAGTTTGAATAGGTTTGCGCAAGCTAAAAACCATCTGGTTTTTGCCCATTTTCTCCATTAATACATCTTTCGATTCTGTAACAATCAATCGACCTCTATTTATAACGCCGATTCGATCAGCCATTTCTTCTGCTTCTTCGATATAGTGCGTGGTAAGAATAATGGTCACGCCAGTTTTTTGCAGCTCACGTACTTGCGCCCACATTGATTTACGAAGTTCGACGTCTACTCCAGCCGTGGGTTCATCCAAAAACAAAACATCTGGTTCGTGTGACAAAGCCTTAGCGATCATAACCCGCCGCTTCATACCACCTGAAAGACGACGAATTTGTTCATTTTTCTTATCCCAAAGAGAGAGGTCTTTGAGCAACTTTTCAATATAGTCAGGGTTGCGGGGTTTTCCGAATAAGCCTCGGCTAAAATTCACCGTATTCCAGACAGACTCAAATGAATCGGTTGCTAACTCTTGAGGCACAAGCCCAATTGCTGCACGTGCCGCTCTGTAATTAGCAACATTATCATGATTGCAAACAAGGATTTTTCCAGAGCTCGGTTGGACGATACCACAGACCGCATTAATAAGAGTTGTCTTGCCCGCACCGTTAGGGCCAAGCAGTGCAAAGATTTCACCCCGCTTAATCTCCAGATCAATTCCAGCCAAGGCTTGAAAACCATTTTCATAGGTTTTGTTTAGATTGTTTATCACTAAGGCTGTATCGTTTTGCATTATAGGCTTTCAATTTTTGTGGTGGTTTGTGGTAGCGTTTGTTTTTCTCAATTCTAGCTGATACAGCTTAATTGTGCATTTTAACTATATATCAGATGCATTACTAATGATTTTCGTCAGAATCAAAAATTCTGTGCGCCTGAGAGTGAAAGCCA
>CAIQCE010000156.1 GCA_903870185.1 uncultured Gammaproteobacteria bacterium | reverse complement strand
GAGATATCTTCGATTACATCGAGATGTTCTACAACCCGAAACGGCGGCACAGTAACAATAATCAGCTATCACCGGTAAACTATGAGAAGCAGTACTTTTCGAGGCTTGAAAGTGTCTAGCAAATTAGGGGCGATTCAAGGCATTAGAACACCTGGGTCAGTTTTGGATGCGAATACCCCCTCTAAATGGGTCAGTTTTCAATGCGCGCCAACAGCCAAATGAGCTACCCCGAACAATAGTTGAAAATAGCTCAGAAATTCACAAAAACCAGTGGAAGCGAAAGATCCTATGCTGCAATTAAGAATTAAAGCCACAAGATCAATCGAACATCACGATATATTGAAAAGCTACCCAACATCAATAGCTTCGATCACATCAGAAGTAGTTTTAGTGGAAGCCTGAAAATGAAAACTTATGCCAAATACTAAGCATTTAAGAGGTAAAGATGATTATTGATGAGCATGAAGTTCCAAATGAAATTCTTCAATATTTCAAATCGTCTATTGAGAATTTGTCCGATGCATCTATTGTTGCAGCCGGAAAAAAATTGCCGTCTTTAATTGAAGGTCTTAATCAAAAAAAACCAAATCTAAAAATAGTACGAGAAAGAATTAACGGGCAATTAGATCGGAAATCAATTCCAGTACCGATTATGGAATTGTTACGAGAAGGAACACACAGCGAAGATTTTTTTGCCGCATTGAGTCTAAGAGCTATAAAACATGGTGGCGAGGATTGGATCGCGTACTTTGGCATAGAGCCTTACCTTGGTTCACTATTGTTAGATGACCGTGAAACTGTTCGAGATTTTTCGCGTGAAGAATACAAAAAAATTAATAAAAAGCCAAAAGGTAATGTGCACAAATTAGTTGACACGGCTAATTTAATTGGAAAATTTAGTCCATTTTTACAAACGATTCAACGCTTGCTTACCGGCGTAGAAATCAAAACTCAGATAGCACCAACTAAAGCTACACATGAAAAAATACAGATGTCGAAAGAAGCTGAGGAAAGCTTAATTGAAAAAAGTACGCTTGTTAAAAGGTTAAGAAGAGAATTAAATGAGGAAAAGTCGAATCTAATCGAATCCGATAAAAAATTGAATTTATCGATAAAAAATGAACAAAAACACTTCTCTGATTTGCGTGAAAAAATAACTGAGTACAACAATTTACAGCAAGATTTTCAAAAAAAAGTTGCAAAGGGAATAAGCGATGCACTACAGAACAGACTTGGAAAATGGATAAATCCAACAGAAAATTTAATTCAAGAGCAAAGCTCTACTAAGTCAGTATTTCACCAAGCAAAAACTGCACTTGAGAATCAAGAAAAAATTGATCTTCGATATAAGACAATTTCACAGCTTAGAGAAAATCTAAAAGAAGCACTAGATCTAAAAGAAAAACTTAAGCGTGCAATTGATGAATCGCTACGGACATCACCAGATATCCACATTGCATTGAAAAAGATTCAAATTGAAATTGAAAACATCGAATCAATACTCAACAAAGGCTCAATTGCACCAAATAGTTCGCATCTTATTGAAATTGCACAAAAGCTAAAGACTTGTGAAACCATTGAGCAAGTAATTAAACTGAAGACCCTTATAACGAATGAGATTGCAAATCAAGTATGGCCACTTAATGAAGGCTCTAAAGCATTTGATCTTATAAATCAAAGAATGTTTAACTTCTATACAACCAATGATTTAAGTTCTCAAGTCAAAGTTGATGATCTAAATAGACTTACACCATTGAAATTCTTAAGAAATGTTCTCTACTCAGGCACACAGTGTCATATTTTGATTGATGGTCATAACCTGCTACATAAAATTAGGGCTTTGATTGACCCCATCTATTTCGATAGTAAATCTGGTCCAAATAAGCTTGCAAGAAATCTTTTGATCGGAAAGCTTCGCGATTTAGTAGAAAGCCAGCCCAGTATTAATTGCGAACTTTGGTTTGATGGACCAAAGGCTACCGATTGGAGGGAGAATGAAAACTTACGAGTTCTATTCTCTGGTGGCACAGGCGATAATCGTGCAGACAGTAGGATTATTGAATCTCTAAATTCGCTAGCTTACCGCCGTATTGAAGGTGAAATTTTTGTCGTTAGTGACGATGGCGGTCTACTAAACAAATCTAAAGAATTTAAAGGTATCGGCGTATCACCTGTAGAGTTCTGGATCGGTTTTTTGGAAAATTAAAAGAGCAGAGTTCTATCGTTAGTATTTGACTACTATGAAAAAGAGATTTATTTCAAATGAGTAACTCAATTGAGCCTTCGGAACCTTCAAGTTCAACACTCTTGGAAAGATAGCCACGCTGGGCTAAGGTAGTGACACCATCTGCTACTTTGGCGCCACTATGGAATCTTGGTGGCCTGGGGCGGAATCGACCAAGGCTAAGGATGCTCGATCCTATTCAGTTCTTGTCTGAATTGCCG
>CAIQCE010000155.1 GCA_903870185.1 uncultured Gammaproteobacteria bacterium | reverse complement strand
TGGTTTTTTTCTTATCCGTTAGCTTGCTCTTATCGCCTCCAAAACGCTCCATTAGCGTTTTTCTCTGGCATTCTTCCTTTTCTTCTTTAGATAATGTTTGTAGAGTCTTAATTACAGCGGCCGAACTATTCTTGAAAATCTCATCATGCTGAAGAATTTTAGGATGAACTTTTAATGCCATCTCATTAAGATTCATTAGCTTTAACCCACTTAAGCTCCTCACTCTTGATAACGCTACATATCCCATGCCTGGTTCAAATGCATCGCCTAAATCTATCTCTACTGCATCCAGCGTCATACCTTGACTTTTATGAATGGTAATCGCCCAGGCAAGGCGAAGTGGTACTTGTTTAATGCTCGCACGAACGACTCCATTATCTTCATATTTCCATTCTTCTGGGAGTGCGACAATAATTTCACTATCGTAAGTTTTAAGGATAGGCCAGCCTTCACTTTTATGAAAACCAATAACGATGCTACGGGTACCATTAACGTACCTGGCTGAAGTATCATTCCTAATGAACATAACTTCAGCACCAATTTTTAGCTTTAATGTCTCCAAAGCAAGGCAGCTTTTTTTTAATCCATCCACCAAAGCACTGAAACCCGTCGTTTCCATAGTAAATATTTTTTCCTCTCCCTTAATACCTGCAAGCTCTCGCTCATTAATGGCATCTACATTAATGTTGCGTGAATATAATTTTGTTGGTTTTACGGAACCTTCTGGTTCTTTTTTATAGCGGGTACGTAAAGGAACTTTTGTATGTTCTCCCGCCGTACCGCTACGAATGTCATTTAAAACAGTAAGCAACGGATCATTGCCTTGACGATGCTGTTCATGCAAGTAGCAAACATGGAAGTCTCCACCTTTCCAGCTGGAAGCTTCAAAAGCAAATTGTTTTTCTTCTGTCAGAGAACCTGAAGAGACTGGTGGCAATTGAAAAAAATCACCGCACAGAACAACTTGAAGGCCACCAAAAGCTTTGTCATTGTCAAGGATGTAACGGGCGATAGAATCCAGCATCTCAAGCTGATGTTTATGCAGCATGGATATTTCATCAATTACCAGCACCTTAGTTTTTTTGTAATTTCGCTTTATACGATCTGTGGTTAGTAATTTTTCCAAATCATCCGTGGTGATATTATCTTTCACGCCCATCCCAGACCAGGAATGTATAGTTGTTCCCTGTAAATGGGTTGCAGCGATGCCTGTAGAAGCAGTGACTGCAACACCCACATTATTTTCCTTAAGATAGCTAATATATTGGTTTAACAAATATGTTTTGCCAGCGCCCGCTGCACCGGTGAGGAAAACATTTTTCCCCATTTTTAATAAATCAAAGGCTTCATCTTGCTGCATAATTGATTTCCTACCTCTGGCCTAACAACTAATGGATTATTACCAAGCGCAATCTTATCGTAAAACATGCGGTCTGCAATACCTGATCGATATAGACTATAGGGGGCATTTTAGCACTAAGCTATCTAAACTAAGGCAGCTTGCTTCTGAGGGAAGGTGAGGCCTATAATGCCGATATGAATAAAGCCACCTTCCGTTTCAATTTTAAGCCAGCGCTCGAAGTTCAGCGTGAGCTGATTCATGCTTGGTTAGAGCAAGATTATGTTAGTCAGTGGATTCACGGATCCGGTTTGCAGGACACCTTAAATGGCTTGGAGAAATTCTTTCAGTACCAAGCTGAAGGGCGTGATTTGGGGCGGCAGTGCGAAATCACACAACATTGGATTGGTTATGATGGTGATCATGCTTTTGTTTATTTATTAAGTTCCAATGTTTTTAAGAATGAAGCTAGTGACTATGCGAGGTACAGTCAAAGCGATGGTTTGGCTATTACTTTGGATATTTTTATCGGCAATCCTAGTTACGTGGGCAAGGGTCTGGCAACGCAAATCATTAAAGAATTTTTGGCCAGCCAGTTTTCAGATGTGGCAGAAGTCTTTATTGATCCTGAAAAGGCCAATGAACGCGCTGTTCATGTCTATCAAAAAGCAGGTTTTCATATTGTCGGTGAATTTCTTGCCGACTGGCATCCGGTTCCGCATTATATTATGCGGCTGGGTAAAGGTGATGGGGCGTAGTGTGACATCATCAAACAGTTTCTAGTCTTATCTTGACCAATTCATTCAGTGAGTTCCAATTCACAATATCAATCTGTTGGCTTAATGTGATGGGCTCACCATCATAAACTAGAAAGGAGTTAGGGACTCGTTTTTCGTTTTAGTAGGATCATTTTATACCGATCAATTGTTCAAGTTTTGATTTGTATAGTACTCTATAAAAGTTATTTATTTCAAGTAGTTATATTCATGCATGATTTTCCTAATACCTTGTTTAATTAAGATTCTCTAAATGGGTCGTGTTTGTTCAGCTGAGTTTAATAAAAGTTTTTAAAATCTAATGAAAAGATTGGGTGATTTTGAGGGCATTACAAAAAATATAAATTAATCATTAAAAACAATGGGTTGTGCTATTTATGTTGATGGCGAATGGGGCGTTAATCTTCCATTTAAAATAAATTGGTTATTATTTGAACAGAGATTAATGAGTATATTACTGATACTATGCCGCTTGAGTTCGGAGAGCTGAATTTAGCTGTGCCGAGTGATGTATATATAATTACTAGCGATAGATTAATATGAATGATTCTAAGTCCAACAATAAAGTAGATAAGCTAAGTTTTTTATCATTAGGTTTGCGAGAAGGATTGCTCAATAATCTATCCTCCTTGGGCTATAACCAAATGACGCCTATTCAATCAAAAAGTTTGCCTATCATGCTGAACGGTCACGATGTTATTGCGCAGGCTAAAACAGGCAGTGGTAAAACAGCCGCATTTGGCTTGTCAATATTGAGTCATCTAAAGGTGGAGGATCGTGTGGTTCAGGCACTGATCTTGTGTCCCACACGTGAATTAGCAGAACAAGTCAGTCAGGTATTGCGTCAATTGGCTCGTTTGATGCCCAATGTTAAGGTGCTTTGTTTGCCAGGTGGAATGCCTTTGAAACCTCAAATAGATTCACTTAGGCATGGTGTTCATATTATTGTGGGCACACCAGGCCGTGTTCAAAAACATTTGGATAAGCAATCATTTTCATTAAAGAAATTACAAACCTTAGTCTTAGATGAAGCTGATCGGATGTTAGATATGGGATTCTACGATTCAATTCATGAGATCGTCAAATTTTGTCCAAACAAGCGTCAGACACTTTTATTCTCGGCAACCTATCCTTCGGAAATCAAAAATCTGTCTCGTGAGTTTATGCAGGATCCCAAAAGAGTAACTGTAGAAGAAGCTGAAACAGATCAGGATATTGAACAAATTTTTTATGAGGTTAATCGTCAAACAAGTAAGTTTCCTTTATTAAAAACTTTATTACTGCATCACAAACCCATTTCAACGCTTATTTTTTGTAATACCAAGGATCAAACTAATCAGTTGGCCACTATGCTAACAAGGGAAGGCTTTAGTGTGTTGGCTATCAATGGTGATATGGAGCAAGTAGAGCGTGATATCGCTATCATTCGCTTTAGAAATAAAAGTTGTTCTATTTTAGTGGCAACGGATGTTGCAGCACGCGGTCTCGATATTAAAGAACTGCCTGCAGTGATTAATTTTGAATTGGCATTCGATCATGAGATGCATATTCATCGTATTGGTCGTACAGGGCGTGCAGGGTGCAAAGGATTGGCTCTTAGTTTAACTCTGCCTGCAGATGCAGAGCGATTATCTGTTATTGAGGATAATTTAAGACATCCTGTTGCCTGGGGAAAAGCGAGTGAATTAAATAAAATCGTTAAGACAATTTCACCACCTGATATGATGACACTATGTTTATGTGCAGGACGAAAAGATAAAATTCGCCCTGGTGATATATTGGGTGCATTGACTAAAGATGCGGGTTTAGAGGGCAATATGATAGGGAAGATTGATATTGCACCTCTTTATTCCTATGTTGCAGTACATAAGAGTCAAGTGGATATGGCTTTTGATCATTTGAAAAATGGAAAATTAAAGGGCCGTAAGGTTCATGTCACCCGATTAAAATAAAGATATTTAAATTTTTATAGTGGAGGATTTTACTATGCATACAGGTGTTGTTAATCGATTTAATAAAATCAAAGGCTATGGTTTTATTACGCCTGATAATGGAGGGGATGAGGTATTCGTACATTTTTCCCAAGTTGAAATGGCCGGTTATAAAGAATTAAAAGAAGGTCAAAAAATTAGTTATGAGCTTGAAAAGGGTGAGCGAGGAGAGTTTGCTACAAAGGTGGTGATTATTGGGGTCGATGCATGCATCGACCCCTAGAGTTTTACTGTATGGAATTATTTTTTAAATTTTATACAGTA
>CAIQCE010000154.1 GCA_903870185.1 uncultured Gammaproteobacteria bacterium | reverse complement strand
TTTTTCTTTGATCGCTTTTGGTGTTATTTTGTGGAATTTATCAGGAAGTCTGAAATTTAATATCTCCGACCACTCAATTTCTATTCCAGGCTATGTCGCGTTTTTCGCAATATTTTATGCTTTTTGTGCTACCTGGATTAACTATAAAATAGGAAATAAACTCGCCCCTCTTAATTATCAACAACAAAAATTTAATGCTAATTTTCGTTATAATTTAGTTCGCCTGAGAGAATCAGCCGAACAAGTCGCTTTGTTACAAGGAGAACCCACCGAAAAAGAAAGATTTAAAAATTCCTTTCAATATATCTTTGATAATTACCTACGCATTAATAAACACAACGTAATCTATTTTTCTTCCAAAGCGGCTACTCGAGCCTCAATATACTGGTTGGTGTTTTAGCGGCTCTACCCCGCTTCTTAAGTGAAAAATTAAGCATCGGATTTGTTATGCAAACATCAAGTGCATTTACCACTTTTGCAGGGTCATTATCGGTGGTGATTAACAGTTATCAAGACATTGCTGCGTGGCGCTCAGTTATTGCTCGTTTATCTGATTTTGAAGAGGCGATACACCATCATAAAGTAGGAAAAGAATTAATCCTTGAACACCAAACAGATAATCAACTGCACTTAAAAAATGCTCATATAAAGCTCCCTAATGGTGGCCCTACTCTTTTCAACAATATTGAACTTCAAGTAAAAGCGGGAGAATCACTTTTACTGATGGGCCCTTCGGGACGAGGCAAGAGCACCTTGCTTCGAACTCTGGCGGGAATTTGGCCTCATGCGAGTGGAAATTTATTGCTTCCAGAGGGAAGGAAAATGATACTTATCCCTCAAAAATCTTATTTACCACTTGGAAGTCTAGCCTCAGCTAATATTTATCCTGACCCCCTTGAAAAACATAGCAAGGCAGAACTCAAATCGGTTCTATTATTAGCGGGAATGGATTCAATGATTGATAAGCTTGATCAAGTTGACCATTGGGCCCAAAAATTGTCTTTGGGCGAGCAACAAATCTTAGCGTTTATTCGAATACTATTACTTAAACCCGAATGGGTTTTTTTGGATGAAGTGACTTCGGCATTGGATCTCAAAACAGAAGCCATGCTTTATCAATTAATTATGGAACAGATTCCTGGGATTACTATTATCAGCGTAGGCCATCGATTAAGCTTGAAGGAGTTACATCAGCGACATATTGATTTTTAGAAATTTCAGGGGTCGAGACAGGACCTGACCCCCGATTGATTTTTCTTGCTCACTTCTTCCGCTCGGAAGGGCCTTAGTTCTCACGGCATTTCTTTTCCTAGCTTTTTTTTTGCTATCAAGGATAATGGCTCGCTAAAGAACTTTAGTGGCTGCTTAATAGACAATGAGGTGAAACATGCTTACAAAAAAACAATTAAAAGATTTATTGAGTGAAATAACGGCTGGGTTCGCACATCCAGAAACAGTATTACCTGAGGCAATTTCTCTGCTACTAAATTTCTTAGAGACACCAAGCTTAGAATTTATGTCAGAAGATACTGTTATTCCAGCGCCTGCTTTGCAACGACATTTACAGTCTTATGATTTGAACATGAGTGAGTTAGTTACTGCAGCAACCTTGGTAAATAATGCGAGACTCAATGCTTTTTTGGAATCTTTGCAAGCCGCCATGCCCGAAGCAGCAGGAAGCTCTCTGACCTTAGTTGGAAGGGGTGCTGGCGCGGGTTTATTTTCAGCGAGTGGAGCTGGTGCTGTAGCTGATAATCAAGATCGATTGATTAAAAAAATTAAAGATTTAGGAGTTACGTCTGAGCTCTTAGATGCACTTAAAGCACGAAGCGTAATCAGAGAGTATAAAAATCTTTATGAACGATTACGTTTATTTGTGTTATCCACGGGTGGAAATTATGCAGTTTATGGTCTGTTAGCAAAAATAGAGCCATGGGAGCTTTGTTGTTTGAGTGGAGAATTGGCGGCAATAAGAGCAGCTGAAACTGCCTATGGTTTAAAATGGGATAATAAGGAAAGTTTTAATGTAATCGGCTCGCCATTGCATTGCATTTTAATGAGCGGCTCTCCAGATGCTCTTAGCCGAGCTTTAATTAAATACGAAGCTTCTTGTGCACTGACTAAAGAGGTGCCGACTTATCTTCGCTGCTCCCGCTTTGAATATAGAAATCAACAGTTGGCCGCATTAGGCGGCAACCCCTTTGTCTTGGAAAAAGCCATCGATCTTGATGGTGGTAAAGTTTTAATGGACAACAATCATCCTATTACGACGAACTTAAGTGGTTATCATATTGGTCATATGGCTGCACTTAATGGAGGAAGAGAGATTATGGATTATGTCGCTGACTTGGCTAGGTGTGATCGCTGGCCCTTGTTGGCTCCAAGTGTTCGTGGTGTAACCGTAGTTCACTCTGCAGCAATGAGCGGCAAGGTCTCTGCTTTGGATAAGGCTTTAGCCTGGGCCGCTGAGCCAGAATCCTTTATTTCTGAACACGCTAGAAAAAAATATACTTCTTGGTATCCTGATGCTGGCGATAAAGAAAAAGTGCGAACAGCAATCAGGCAATATCATTTTAATTGGAAAGCTGAAGGAGCGATTGAGCCTAAAGACTCTACAACTAACAAGGGGGAGACTCTCTTGCATTTTGCAGCTTTAGGGGGATCAATCGATATGTGCACTAAGCTGCTTGAGTTAGGTTTGAACGTTGCCACTAACGATTTTGATGGTAATTCAACCATGGCATTCGCGGCTCGAAGTAGTTCAATCGCATTAGTGGCATATTTGAATGAAACTCATGACATTAATCTAATTAAGGTTGATAATTCGGGTAATTCGATTTTGCATATAGTGGCTTTTCAGGGTAATCGAACTTTATATGATGCTCTCGTCAGGCTTTTTGGACTAAATACAACAGCTGTAAATAAGCTTGGTCTAACCCCACCTCAGATGGCCTATAGAGGTGTAGTAGTAGTGGGTGCTCCAATGGAGGCATTTGAGGATCTATTTGCTCTTCCTGCTGCGAGTGCTGCTGCTCATGCGGGTGCGGGTGCGGGTGCTGCTTCAGCCTCGTCCATTCCAAGGGCCGGAACATAATTTAAAATTGTTTAAGGGGTCGAGACAGCGCCTGACCCCTCACTCAAAATTCAACTCATAACGTACACTGGGTCCGCTACCTGTTTGCTTGAACACTTGAATAGACAATAAATGTTGTAAATCACGAGTAGCAGTTGCCTTGGAAGTATCTGCTATTCCCATGTATTTTTTGGCACTCATTCCACCTTCAAAGCCACTCACCCCAGCCTGCATCATTCTCTGAACTACTTTCAATTCCCGCTCATTTAAAACATCTTTAAATTTATCAAAGAAAGCCGATTTTTTTAGAATAAAATTAATTTGCGATTCTACTTCTGTTTGTGCGAGTTTAATGACATTTACAAAATAGTGTATCCAATCTGTAATCTCATTTGTTTTTGAGGCTGCATTCAAACTGGCATAATAAGCTTTTTTATCTGACTCAATTGCTTGAGATAAGCTTATCATTGCAGCATAACCAAACCCCTGTGATAAAGCTTTTTCGGCAATGGCACGCCCAATTCGGCCATTACCGTCCTCAAAAGGATGAATACTCTCAAAATACAAATGAGCAATAGCAGCACGTATGGGAGCAAAGTGAATTGTATTGGAACTGTTTGGCGCAGTGTCATTAAACCAGAAAAGGAATCTTTCCATCTCCTTGGGGACATCATGGGAAGGGGGAGCTTCATAGTGCACGACCCATTTCCCATTACGCCCTGAAATGATTTGCATGGAATCCTCATGTGTGCGCCAACAACCAATTCTAAGATTGGGATTAGGGAAGCTCGATAAAAGCATCAAATGCCAATCAAACAGTTTTAAATCAGTAAGAGGTTCCTCAAAGGTATTGCGGACATCGAACATTAATTCCGTCAGACCTTGCGCACGTTTGTCATGAATCTTTACAGGATCAGGATTCAGCCCCAATTTATTTTTGATTGATGATCTAACATCAGGGCGACTAATATATTCACCCTCAATTTCTGAAGTTTTAACGGCTTCTTCAACCATAAGATCAATCATAGCTTCAGCTTGAAGATCTTTATTGAGATGAGCTAACTTACCCTTTATCAATCCTGTTTTTTCTGCAATAGAAAGCAGGCTTCCATGTATGCTTGATAAATCATACTGAAAATTGGGCCAATCTAGTTTTTGCCAATTATAGAGTTTCATGAGCCGATTATGGAGCCTTATCGGCTCAAAATCAATCTATTTTTGAGCCGATAAAGCTGATTAATCGGCTCAAAGCACTAATTTAAGGGGTCAAGACAGGGCCTGACCCCGTAAATCAAGCTGCACTAGGCAAAAACCCACCGGCTTGCATTTTCCACATTCGAGCATAATGACCATTTTCAGCAATCAATTTCTCGTGAGTACCATCTTCAATAATTTCACCATTATTGAATACTAAAATTCTATCCATTTTTGAAAGTGTGGAAAGCCTATGGGCAATAACGATTGTCGTTTTATCTTTCATTAATGCATTTAATGATTCCTGAATATAATCCTCAGTAATGGAGTCGAGTGATGAAGTCGCTTCATCTAAAATTAAGATGGGAGCATTTTTAAGTATCGCTCTTGCAATAGCAATACGTTGCCGCTGCCCTCCTGATAATTTAATGCCTCGCTCTCCTACCATTGCCTGGTAGCCTTGAGCTAACTGGCTGATAAATTCATGGCAATGAGCTTTTTTAGAGGCCTCTATGACTTCATTTTCAGTAGCTTTAGTATTGCCGAATTGAATATTTTCCATGAGGGTTCTATGAAAAAGGGTAATATCTTGAGGTATTAAAGCAATTTGTTCTCTTAATGAATCTTGTGTCACATGATTCACATTTTGACTATCAATCGTAATCTCACCGGACTCGACTTCAAATAGGCGCAAGATTAAATTTACAAAGGTGCTCTTTCCGCTTCCAGAAAACCCAACCAGCCCCACTTTTTGACCTGATTCAATGATAATATTTTTATTTCGAAACAATTGAGCTCCTTCATTGTAATGAAAGCTCACATCGTGAAATTTAATTTCACCCTTTGAAATAATTAATGGTTTTGCGCCATTAATATCAACCATTTCATGAGGACATGAAATAATAGAAAGCGCTTGTTTACAAACCCCTATTTGTTCTGAAAATGAAACAAATTGACCCGCCACAAACCACAAATTCCATAAGATACTACTTGCTAAAGCAATAACAAATGTGAAATCCCCAATAGTAACGAGACCCTTACCATAAAAATTAATCAACAATATAATATTTAAACTCATGAATGAAATAATACTGACATCCCAGTATAACCTCATTTTAATAATCTTCCCCTGCATTTTCCTATCCTTACCGACGGCATTTTTAATGGCTTTATGGACATACTGATTTTCTTCTGAATGCCGTGAAAAGAGTCTTATATTGACAATATTGCCAATACTATCAACCATTCTTCCGATTAGAGTTGTTTTACTTTCAGCAAAAAGATGCGAGATATTTTGAATGGGCTTTAAAAAAACAAAAGTGACTAAAATAAATAATACCGCCCACACCAACAAAATCATGGCAAAAGTAGGCTGCACTGATAACAACATAATTAATGCAATAATAAACCCCAGGATCTGTGCATATAAATCATCCAAAATTGTTAATATTTCAACGACGCCACCTTGCATGTCTGCAATCTTATTAACCAGACTACCGGCAAAATTATTTTGAAAATAATGATGTGAATGTTGATTAAGATAAGAAAACATTTTCAGCATAATATCCTCTCTAATACTAGGGAATAATCTCAACTTCACCCAATCCAAAAGACGCATAAAGAAACAAAGCCCTACCCAGAGTGAGATATACCCAATAATATAAAATTGAATATTG
>CAIQCE010000153.1 GCA_903870185.1 uncultured Gammaproteobacteria bacterium | reverse complement strand
CTCTAGTGAACAAGCATTAGCACTTTTTCAAGGTTCATTTAGTTTATCTGAAGGATCACTAGATGAAACTCAATATTTTTTACTAAATTCCAACTTTTCACCAAGTCTTTCAACTCCTGCTATTTTTGAATTTTTAAAGGCTATGGGACATAAAATTACGCACCATCCTCATGGTCACGTAATTTACACCCAAATCCAAAATCACTTGAATATTTTGATCAAATTATTTAATGAAAGAAAATTAACAGAAGCCCAATGTGGCGAATGCCTTGATACATTAATGACACCCACCGAAGTAATTAATGCCTTTAGAATAAATATCCACACCTACAGAGCTTCTGATTTCCCTGAAATTAAATTTTATTTTTCCTTTATGAGAACTCAACAAATAGATCCTTCTCGCCGACTCCAATTTATAATTAATTGCTTTACAAAATCAACGAGAGGAATCTCCCTTTTTGACTATCTGGCTTACGATGCTAAAAAAAGAAAAGATGGCAAGACTATTTTCCAATTATTGGAACTCATGAACCAGCATCCTGAAAAAGATTTTCGTGCATATTTTAAAGAGTTAGCCAAATATAAACACTTGGTTTTCAAAACTATTCAAAAATTGCCTCCTGCGCGTCAACGTGAGATTTTTGCATATGCATTATCGACTTCCATGCCAAAACCATTTTGGGGTGAATATTTTTACACCTCGCGTGGATGGAAAAAATGCAAACCTACAAAAGGGGTTTTGAGAGAAATTAGCCTGGCCTATGCTGCATTACCAGTAGTTGTGGGATCCAGTGCAAGTGCAGCAGCATCAATGGCAGCTCAACTTCCTTTATATACTAGTACACCAGTTGCTGCAGGAGCTGGATTTGGAAGCCGATTATTTACTGCTCTTTCAAATCTGACCAGACGTAGAGCTGAAAGTGGAGCTTCAACTGGTACAGAGGCGACTGATGCAACTGGAGCAGAGACCGATGCAGAACGAGCTGATCTATTTGCTGCTGGTGGCGCAGGCGTTGGTGCCAGCGCTGGAGCATGCAAATATCCACTAACAGTGGGTCGGTCTGGTATATATTGGACTACTTCTGCTGCGAGCGCGGGAGCCGATGCTCCAGATTTAGCTATTCACACCCTTGGACACACCAGCGCTAGGGCACCTTCACCCACCGTTATGAGCTCGACTGCGCGATATCGATTGGTTGGTGGTGGTGCCGTCGCTGGAGCTAGGGCCGGGTCTAGCACCACTGCTACTGGAGATGCTCTTGATAGTAAGATTGATGATAGACTTACTGCTAGGAGAATAAGAAGTGAACCGCCTATCGACATCACAAAACTAAATATCTCTAGGTCTAACACAATGCTTTAATTACAAAAATAGGCCTGCTAATGAATCACCCACCGTATTAAAAATTTCTAAGTGCGCCCTATCAGTTACTATAATATGTAGTTAATCTGGTTTTGTATCATTATTCCTCACACTAAGGTGCCTGGCACCTTAATTCGAAAAACTATATTTTTCAATTCATTAAAATTATGAATTTTTTGATGGTTTCATTTGTTCTCTACCTTATCTTGATTCTTAAAATTAACCCAATCTTCATAAGTGATCGCCCATCGCTCATGATCTTTCCATTCATCATCAATCTTTAGATAGCGAGGTGAATATCCTTCTTTTTGAAAGCCATTATTCTGAGCCAAATAAATCGATTGAAGATTATTCGGTTGAATATTGGCCTCTAATCTATGCAAACCATGCTGGGTAAAAACTTGCTCCAATACCAATTTCAATCCTTGACTCATATAGCCTTTATTTTCATATCCCTGAACTGCAAAATATCCTAAATAAGCGCTTTTAAATACCCCTAAAATAATTTCACTGATATTAAAAACTCCGACAATATCATCCAATTCATTGCAGACTAAATAGCAGACATTATTCAATTTTTGATATTTCAAGTAATAGTCCTGAAAAACTTCTGAACTTACTGGAGGCTTCACCCAGGGATGATGAAATGCTTCACTTCGAAGCATAGCTTCTAGGAATATTTTTTCATCATTTTCACTTAAAGTACGGATTTTAATTCTATTCATAATGGATCAACTATTATTTTCTTGAATAACTTGAAGCAACAGACCGCTTAATTGGATTAATAGGATATACCGGTGGTTTAGAGGCATTAATACTGCCTTACGTGACTGCAATATAATATGCTCCTTAGTAGTACTTTTTTTCCAAATCCAAGAGATAGGCCTTTGTATTAAGACCCCCACCGAAACCCACCAACTGCCCATTACTACCGATCACACGATGACAAGGAATCACAATTGAAATTGGGTTTTGCCCATTTGCCATCCCTACTGCTCGCGCCTTTTTTTTATCACCTAATCTTTCAGCTTGCTCACCATAAGAAATAGTTTGAGCATACGGGATCTTAAGTAACTGCTGCCAGGCCTGCATTTGGAAATCGGTTCCTAAAAGCTTCAGTGGCAAATCAAAGATTTTTCTTTGACCTTGAAAGTATTCAACAAGTTGTTTTTTAGTTTCGATTAAGATTTTCTCATTCTGAGATAGCGTGAGCGTACTTTTAAGTTCCCTGTACTCAGGGTCCTCAAAATCACTTTCCCAAAAAATGGCATGAAGGCCCTGCCCCGATGTGATAATCGTTAAAACTCCAACAGGCGAATCCATCTCACCATAAATAGCTTCTTTTGGTAAGCATTGAAGACGTTTCATTATTCCGCCTCAACCTCAACAATCATATCGGCCTCCATAGTGGTGTCATTTGAAGATACACCCATCACAAATCGAGCTGACTTTCCTCTGTCACCAAATACAGAAACCAATAAATCTGAAACCACATCAAAAATTTT
>CAIQCE010000152.1 GCA_903870185.1 uncultured Gammaproteobacteria bacterium | reverse complement strand
TATTGAGGAACTGGTTTCTTTTGAAGACAAAAGTTACCATATATCCAATTTAGCAGAGGAGGTAGCATGACCCTAAAGCTCCCTATTAATATCAATGATCTATTGCATTGCCGTGCCATTGAAAATGAGCGCATTGAATATAAAGAAGGCTGGAATCCTGAAGTAGTCCTTCATACCTTATGCGCTTTTGCCAACGACTTTCATAATCTGGGTGGAGGATATGTCGTGATTGGTGTGGCTGAAAAAAATGGTCAGCCACAATTGCCACCGGTGGGTTTAGCGCTTTCGAAAATTGATACCATTCAAAAAGAGCTGTTGAATCTAGGCCACTCAGCTATTATTCCGCATTTTCATCCACTCACCGCCATCTATGAATTTCAAGAAAAAACCATTTTGGTGCTATGGGCACCAGGCGGCGAAATGCGTCCTTACAAGGCCAAAACAAGCCTAAGTGAAAAAAAGAATGACTGGGCCTATTATCTGCGAAAACAGTCTAGCACCGTTAAGGCAACAGGAGAGGATGAGCGTGAACTGATGAGCTTGGCTGCCACCGTTCCCTTTGATGATCGTTATCGTCAAAATGCCACCCTGGATGATCTATCCCCATGGTTGATGCGTGAGTTTTTGCAAGAAATCAAGAGCGAACTGGCTACTGAAGCACGTGGGCTGGATGTCGAGTCACTGGGCCGGCGCATGAATGTGGTCAGCGGGCCGGCGGAAAAAACCTTTCCCAAGAATGTTGGATTGCTGTTTTTCAATGAACATCCAGAGCAGTTTTTCCCAGCAACTCAAATAGACGTAGTTTATTTCCCTGATGATGCAGGTGGTGACCGTTTCGAGGAAAAAGAGTTTCGCGGCCCACTGGGGCGAATTACACGTGATGCTTTAGACTATATTAAGCGCAATTACCTGAAAGAAACCATCGTAAAACATCCCGATCGTCCCGAAGCGGATCGATCTTGGAATTATCCTCTGGCAGCTATTGAAGAAGCAGTCGTTAATGCGGTATATCACCGGTCCTATGAGATTCGCGAGCCAATAGAGGTGCGTATTACGCCGAATGAACTGGTCGTGCTGAGTTTTCCAGGACCTGATCGATCAATACAACTACGAGATTTGCAAGCAGGCCGCGCTGTGAGCCGCCGCTATCGTAATCGACGCATTGGCGAATTTCTCAAAGAACTGGATTTAACTGAGGGGCGCTCTACCGGTGTCCCCAAAATTTTACGAGTTATGAGGGACAATGGCTCAGCTGTGCCTGTGTTTGAAACCGATGAAGACCGCAGTTATTTTTTAATCAGATTACCGGTGCATGATGGATTTGCTAGCGATGCAGCGATAGTGCAGCAAGCAACCGAACAAGTAACCGAACAAGTAACCGAACAAGTAATACGTTTATTGAAGGCTGTGGCTAAAGAACCTTTAAGAACTAAAGCCCTTATGGAGACATTGTTACTTAACCATCGACCAACATTCATACAGAACTATTTACAACCTGCATTAAATTTGGGGGCTGTCGAAATGACCCAACCAGACTCTCCCCGCAGCCCAACCCAAAAATATCGATTAACCGATTTAGGCAAGCGAATGCTTGTCCATAAGGAACGAACTTAGAAGAAACAACCCAATCGTACTATTTTTATAATAATTACACCTCGGATTACAGCCAAGACGGTAAAGCTGTCCACAGGCTCTAATCTGACACAACTCGTTGGGACGGCAGAAGTTTTCAGTTTTGACAGATGCACAAAATAACGCCCTTCACTATCTAACCGCATAATTAGGCGGAGATGTAACCAACACAGATTCTCTACGCGGTGCGTAGAGAATTGTTCAAGATTAGTAAAGGTCAGGTAAAACCGTCTGAAATTTCAGAGTTAGTGTTATTTTTGGACGTCATGCTATTGGAAGAAATCGCATAACATTAAGAAGATGGTGGTTAACAGGTAAATTTCCTCAACCTGTTAAATTAAATGGTACTACCCTAGCTTAGCATAGCGATGAAATTGATAACTGGATTAATCAAATGATAATCCATGGAAAAAAAGAAACTTGTTGATTAGGTATCTCGTACAGAGCTTCATAGGGTTCGGCCCCTAGTAAAAAGTTATCAAATCTCTCAATTTATTAAGTGAAACTTTGAAATGACGGCCT
>CAIQCE010000151.1 GCA_903870185.1 uncultured Gammaproteobacteria bacterium | reverse complement strand
CGATTTTATCGAAATCATGACCACTAATAATCTGCTGTATCTCAGTTAAAGGAAAACCTAACTCACGAAAGAATAAAATTTGTTGCAACAACAGCAGTTGCTCTTCCTCATAATAGCGATACTGGTTATCACCATAATAAGCCGGCTTTAATAAACCAATTTCATCATAAAAACGAAGCGATCGTGGGCTAACTCCTGACAGTGTCGCCAATTTTTTAATCGTGTAAGGCATTTATCAAACTCCTTTAACTGACCATACACACAATAAAGGATGACGTAACGGTAAGGTCAATACCCATTATAAAATTAATAATCAAATCACTCACTTTGCGTAAACCTTAATGTTCCGTTCGACAAAGTATACGAATCAGTCACCTCAATGGCCGCGCGCTGATTCCTGAGCTTGCGCATATAATCATCATAATAGCCAGAAAACACATGCATCTGTCCATCCTCGATATGCCAAATGCAATCCACAGTAGCCTACAGCAACTCAACACCGTGGGTCACCATGATTAACGTCCTCGCAAATGAGAATTTACAGTAAATTTAGGGCTGTTGGAGCAATTCAGGACTTGATCAACATAACAGCATCTTGTATAAAGCTTATTTAGTATAGCACTAACACGTTATGAGGACTCAAGATGCAATATAGAATAAAACTTGGCGCCACTGCCAATGACTTTATTGAAAACGTAAAACGTATACCTGAGGACGAAACCTCCGTTCTTATCAATCTACGCATGGTCACAGAAGACCTTCCTGTAAACCCAACAGATCACTATCGGATTGGCATGACGATGCTTTCAAAACGTGTTAACTCAATTAGTTTACTACTTCGTCACTTAACCGATCAGGCATTACAACTTCAGAACATAAAGTCAATTCTTACGGCCCTTCCAAAAACCGTAACAACTCTTGATCTTTCTAATAATGAACTCAACAACTGGCCTGCTGATCAATTAATCCAAATCATTAAAGATTTGCCACCTCAGATCACATCCATTAATTTAGAAGCAAATTTTCTTGGATCGAGACATTCTTTTAGTGGAAAAAAGTATTCTAAAAATGAATTAGTGAATCTATTTCAATCCATGCCAGCAGACTTAAAGGACATTAATTTATATTTAAATCATCTTTTTGAATCTGAACCTAACAAGGATGATATAGCTGTCGTCGAAGCACTGCCAAACAATGTAAAGATTACTTGCTTTGAAAAAGATAATATTATGTCAAAGTCGGAGCTCCTCAAAAAAGTTCGTGGACCTGGGTTTGATTATTCTTTTTTCTTGCAATGCCTCACCAGCGTTGGTGCAGTGGCTATTGGTTCTGCATTGCTGATAACAGCGATGGTCACCTCAAGTATTGCCATTGCTATCATCGGTGCGGTTCTATTAGTGACAGGTTGCATACTTGGGGGTATTTATACTCATGGGTTATTCTCCAGCAAACCTTCAGCGAAATTAACAAGCTCAAATCCTATACATCGTGCCAATCCAGAGGAACCTGTTCCTAACGCTCCTAATATTTGATTTATTGGCGTTTTGATATGTCTTTTCCTAAATATTTTTATGTTAAATTTAAAAAATTGATCATAGAGTTGAAAAAGTGTACAATTATCGCTCTGATTACATGATCGAATTGGGTAAATCACATGTTTGGCACATTCATCAATACTCAACATACTTTTTCTATTTGGTTTTCGAATAATCCTCTGATTTGGCTGCCCTTGCTCAATCAAGAAAGGATTAAACAATTAAGACAGATCAATCCAAATTTGAATATTACGCTATTGATTGATCCGTCGCTTCTAAATAAGTATGCAACAGAAGCATGTGTAAAATTTTCAAAAAAATATAGAATAAAAATTGTAAGTG
>CAIQCE010000150.1 GCA_903870185.1 uncultured Gammaproteobacteria bacterium | reverse complement strand
TTGAATTTAATTCAGCCATGTATGAGGCAGAACAAATAAAATCTATGACTGAGAATTTCATCCATATTCTGGAAATGATGTGTATTGGATTAGATTCCAAGATAAATGATATTTCCATAGTGAGCAAGGATTTTATTAAAAAATGTTTATTTCCTAGAAAGCCTATATATTCTATTGATTTAGGTTCTAATCTCTATCTTGAATTCAAAAAAACAGCGGGTCAATTTCCTAATCGAAAAGCGCTTATATTTTTAAATCAATCATTAAGCTATAAAAAATTGGATCAGCTGATTTCTATTTTTTCAAATAATTTGAAGTTTAAAGGTATTAAGCCAGGAAATGTGGTTGCTGTACTTCTCGATAGAAGTACAGAATTAATCATATCGCTATTGTCAATTTTAAAACTAGGGGCAGTCTATCTTCCAGTGGACAATGGTAATCCAAAGAAGCGAATTTTAGATATTATTCTTGATAGTGAATCAAAATACGTGATTTCTAGTGTTTCAGCCAATGTTGATTTGATAGATGATATCTCTAATCTTGCAATGATAATTGATATCAATGAACTTTCCTCTGATTCATCTCATGTAAATATAGCTCAAACAGATCAAAACACTTCTGAGGCTTATATTATTTATACATCAGGTTCAACAGGAGTGCCAAAAGGGGTGGTTCAGACTCATAAAACCATTCTTAATCTTATTAAGTACCAAGTACAAGCAAACAGTCTTAAAACTAGTAGAATCCAAAGGATTACTGCATTTTCTTCTGTTGGATTTGACGTATCAATTCAAGAAATCTTCTATGCATTACTCAATGGAAATGAGCTCCATATAGTCACTGAGGCTATGAGAAATTCAATTTCAGATTACATCTTCTATGTGGTTAACAATAAGATATCTCATATATTTCTGCCTACTGCTATTTTGGAGTACTTTTGTTATGAATGTCTTTATTCTAAACCGATTTTAAAAAATCTACTAAAGATCATGGTGGCAGGCGAACAGTTAAAAATCAGTTCTACGATCAGATTGTTTTTTCAACATTATGGTCATATTAAATTGATTAATCAATATGGCCCTACAGAAACCCATGTAGTCACTGAATATTCATTAGTGGAGCCATCTGCATATTGGCCTTCTCTAGTTCCAATTGGACATCCGATAGGTGACACTTTTGCTATCGTGCTTGATAAAAATTTAAATATCTTACCTCCTTATGCTGTGGGTGAGCTTTATGTTGGGGGCTCTGGGCTTGCTAAATCCTATTTAAATAAATTTGAGTTAACGAATGAAAGATTTATAAATTGGTCATTTAATAAAATCAATCTTCGCCTCTATAGAACAGGAGACTTGGCTGAGATTTCAAGCTGGGGCGTTATTTCTTATCACGGAAGGAACGATAATCAAATTAAAATAAATGGTTATAGGGTTGAGTTAGGTGAAATAGAAGCCGCAATTTTAAAGCATCCTAATGTTTTGGACTGTGCTGCTATTCTTCATGACAATGATATAAGTAGGCCTACAATATTAGCTTTCTGTGTAAAAAAAGGCAATAAATCAATCAGATTGCCTCAAATGAGAGACTTTCTAAAGGCTTTACTGCCGAGCTATATGTTGCCTTCTCAAATATGTTCAATAGAAGCATTGCCTTTAACATCAAATGGGAAAGTGGATAGGGCAGCATTATTGATGATGCAATCAAGCTCAGTTTCAAGTTCATTTATGGCACCTATTTTGTCTACTGAAATAAAACTTTCAAAGATTTGGGCAGAGCTTTTGGGAGTAAGCCGAATCAGCCGAAATGATAATTTTTTTGATTTGGGAGGAAATTCATTATTGGCTATCCAGTTGGTGAATAAAATTAGATCTGAGTTTATTATTGATTTTACAGTTAGATTGCTTTTGAAATTCCAATCATTGAAAGACTTGGCCAATCAAATTAAATTAATAAAATCAAAAAAACTCATTTCATTTAGCATAAAGCGCGGTCTATCAAGTGCTATAACTAATTTGACCGGTACCCATCATATGCCACCTGTATTTATTATTCATCCAATTGGAGGAACAGTATTTTGTTATAAAGGCTTGGCTGATTATCTTAAAAATACAGCTACTGTCTATGCAATTCAGGATCCAAGCATCAATGCAGAAGATTTTCTTTTTGCATCAATTGAAGAAATGGCTAAAACCTATGCAAATTTAATTAGAAAAGTAAACCCTAAAGGCCCTTATGTTTTAGTGGGGTATTCAATGGGTGGAATACTGGCAAATGAGGTATCTTATATTTTGAAAGAAGAAGGCTTTATCGTGGAGAATTTGATTTTAATCGATTCTTGGAGCTTTTCAATGAAAAATAAACTTCATAGCGACTTATTTCAAAAACGAGCATTTGAATATATTAATGAGTTAACAGACGAATTCTCCAATTACCAGCAAAAACCATTTTGGTTAAATCTTTACGTTCATCATGTTCAGCTGCTTCTCAAACACGAAAATCGTCCTTTAATCGCGAATACTACTTTATATAAAGCAATGGAATTGCCTGACTACTTGGATATCATCGATGATCCAGCTAATTATTGGTGTTCAGAAAGTCTAGCTAGGCTGGAAATTGTGAATATATTAGGAAGTCATGAGTCTATTATGTTAGAACCTTATCTCACTTCTTTGGCTGAAAAAATTAAGACGAATTTTCAGAATATTCTCCCTATAAAGAGAGGTCAGATGGATGTTTTAATTGATCAGACTGCATAAGCTATTATGAAATTAATTAAATAATAAAGATTACTCCTGTTATGATAAGACCAATTGAAAAGAGTTTATTTTTAAATATTCTATAATTATATTTTTCAAATATGGTATTAGATGGTAATTGGCTGATTGCTACTGTCATCAGTAAAACTAAAAGTGGCTGTATGGTGGCTAATCCATTGACTACTGAAACATTTCCGATGGTTAATGCATGTGTAATTAATAATATTCCCACGACATTTAGAAACTGACCCGTTGAAATCAGAGAGACCGTTTTTAATTTTAACTGTTTAAATTCATTTTTTATCAGCTGTTTATTTTTATAAAGAATGGGTATTAATGCTAGTAGTAATCCAATTCTTCCATAGGCAAATACTAGTGAAAAAGACATTTTGTTCAGTAGATATTTTGTAACGATTTGATTAAGGGAATAAACAAAGGCTGCTAGTATCATATAAATGCCAGCTTTTATATTGCTGATATTGGATTTTCTAGTAATCAATAAAGATATTGTCCCAACTACTAAAAATAAGATACCGGCTATTTGACCTTTAGTAGGTATTGATTTTAGGAATATTGATGATTCTGCGAGCACAAACATAGGCGCTAAGTAATAGAGAGGTATGACTCTTGAGATCTCCTCAATTTTTACAGCCCTGTAGTAGAAATACATGACTAAGAGATATAGAGCACCTGCAATAAGAGCTAATAACAGCTCTTCAGGTGTGAAATTAGCCGCTGTGGTTTTGTATAAGGTCACTAATGCACTTAAAAAGCCTATTATCCCTAATACACTCATTGGAATTATAGGGCTTTTGACTAAATTAGTCAGAGTGTATTTGTCAATGATATTAACAAATGACCATGCTAGTGCCGCTAATAACGTATATGAGATCCATTCCATCTTAATTCCTCTTTATAATCTGATTTTACAACATTTTTTATAAGTTCTATAGGCTTGTTTAATTACCCCTTAAGGTAGGTTTGTTACGATTTGAACTTGGCAAGATTAATAGATGATTAAATATTGTGCTGTTGTTTAAAGTGATTGCAAAAATGACTCATGTTTCTTTCGAGAAAATGTTAGAATCGGCACAAATCAATAAGCAACCGGTTGGTAGTTCGACCAACCAAGAGTTAAACTAGGAGCATTTTGAAAATGCCAATGCCCACTCTCGTAGCATGGGCGGCCAGATTAATAACAGGAGTTTTTGGACTACAGGGAAAGTGGGATGGTCGTAATGATACCCATCATGCTTTAAGAGGAGCAGGATATTTGCCTGCACCTGAAGCACAAGGCTCTGCTGTCTCTTATCGATTTTCAATGACTGCTCATGCTCCTGTTGCTCCTGTCAAAGCAGCAGGTGAATTATTTATCAGTACACCTTCCTCTATGCCTCCTGATGCTCCTTTAAGTGTGCATGCCGCTTTGGGTTTAGGAAAAGCTCGTGATTGGAAGGGCGCAGCAGCTGATTTAACGGGTGCTTTCTTAGAGCCGCCTATTGAAAGTGAGGAGCCCGCTTCATACTTGCGTGGGAGGGGTCTGCAGGCGGGTACGGTGAGCGTGAGTGCAGTGAACCCTGCCACTGGTACAGCGACCATGCAGTCGATCACTTTGTATCCTTTGCAAAATCAAAGTGTGATTATTCCCAGAGCACTTTTCCCTTTTACAGGATATCAACAGCCAACTTTGGTGGCGACAGATCAATTTGGTAATGCGGTGGCTGCCTATAAAACTTTTGTAAATAACCCCGTGCTGAATTTCACGATTGCTCCTTTTGGAGTCAGTGGGTATGCTTCGGCTAGTCTCCCATATGATATTTATCAAAATCAAATGCCTGGTAGAAAGGCAAGTAATTTTTTTCGTAATGGCAATGCAGGTTATTTCTTTAAAGATACTGTAACTGTTATGAATATGCCCCAAGGGCAAGCGCCAACAGCGATAGGCACGGCTACTTTAGTGCCGACTGCAGGATTACCCCCCTTCGTTTTGGGTGGTAGTGTGGTAGTTAATGCAGGTGGTTATATTCATGCCAGTGGAGTCTCAGGTAATACCACTGCCTATGGACTTTATCAATTAACGAGCCAATTGACTTTGACTCAGGTTGGGGTCTTGCCGATTGTTTCTAATCAGACGATTTATAAAATGGAAGTGGTTCCAAATGCCAATGTGGCAGTGATTCTAACCACCAAGACTAATACCCAGGCTAGCCAATTATTATTTGTTAACATCACTAATCCGAGCGCTCCCTCAGTATTTCGTTCTTATGCTTATACTTTAGCAGGCAACAATCAATATTATGATTGTGATGTTTCCAGCGATTTAGTGGTTGCTTGTGCAACTTATCAAGGATTAGAGTTCCATCAAATAATGACTAATCCTTTAAACGTAACAGACTTATCTCAGTCCAGTTCTTCTTTACCGCTCCCTATTTTTGATATTGTATGGTCACCTCAGGTTCCGGGATTAATGTATGCGGGAGATGGAAGCGGTTTTTATATAGTGAATTATACAGCCAATCTTCCAGTCTTGAATCATATACTTCCACCTGACACCAACAGTAATGGAGATTTTTTACTCTTAGACTTTGATGGCAATCGCCTCACTCAAGTAGGTACTCAGACTTATGTTTATGGCACGGATGTGAATCCTGTTTTTCCTTCGCTGCTAGCTGAGCTCAAGTTATCGCAATATTTTAAAACGGTGGTTCCGAATGGTTTTTTTATAAATACCTTCAGGTCTAATGATGTGCCTCGACATTATTGGGATGGAATTGGTCGTATTATTATGCAAGTTACAAGTCCTGTTGGTGATTATACTTTGATTATGGATGGAGGGGCTGATCTCGCAGCAGCAGGTATTTTAACTGAAAATCCGCCTCAATCGGCCATTGGTTCTAGTACAGTCAAGGTGACGGCTACGACAGGGGGGGGCTCAAGCTCTGCTTCTTTTACGTTTGCAGATTCTGTCTCTGCATTGCCTATGCAACAACTTGGGTCTGCATTTTCGGCTTTCACAGCATCAGTAGGTTCAACCACTCAGGCTTTTGGAAGATTGGTGTCTTTAGATCGAAGTCAGGGCGGATACGCTATCACTCGTACAGCTCAATCACCTTCACCCAATATCCAAGTAACTTTAAGTCCAATAACAGGTGCGGTGTTATCTCAAACAGCTTTGATTCCTCCAGGACCTGCAAGTGCTTATTTGGCTTTGAATACTGATAACACAACCATGTTTGTGATAGCACCGAATCAGCAGCAAATTCCATTCACTATTACACCTGTAACAGTGTTTAATTTAGTCAATAGAAACACAGGGGCAGTCATTGCGACATATAATATGTCAGCTGTCTACTTTGATCCTAGTGCTCTGAGTATTATGCCTATTAACCCAAAACAAGTGGTTATTACTTTAGTTGATGATTATATTTATTCACAGAGTAATTTAACACTCTTAACCCAGATTCCAAATGGATCTGGCGGTTACACTTATTCTAGACAGGTTCTTTCAAGTAGTATTCCGGGAACAGGTTTTACCCGTTGCAACACCATGATCTATTGGCAAACAGGAAATATTAAAGCCAATTTTGTAAATATTTCTTCTTTGGTAGACCCTGCACAGCCTTTCAATTCAGCATGTACTTCTTCAGTAGATGTGGGTACTGGACATTCAATTGTTAAATCAGATGCATTTATGGCAAGGGATGCATCAGCATCTAATTTTTTTGTTTACCCAATTCCGACAAGTAATGGAATTTCACCCACTAATACTTTTATTGATTCATCTGGACAAATAGGTGAGATCGCTCTCTTGAATGATGGTGTGACCCTTGTTTATGCCAAAAACTCCATCGGCCTCACTCTTTACTCCCTAGGTCCATACTCCGCTGGCAGAGTTTCCTTTACTCAACTGAGCCAGCTATTAATCTCCAACATCGGCACAGTGTTGACGATGTGTGTGCCTGCTGATGATCAAACGATTGTGTTCATCGGTGCGGGTTCAAATGTATATGTGATTGATATTAGCAACACGGCTCAGCCGGTGATTGTGTCTCAATGGGCGATGTCCACGAATGTGGATTCGATTGTCGTATCCGGTCCTCAGGCTTGGGTGTCGGTGAGTGGGGGAGTGACTCTCTATAGTGCACCGGGTGGCAGTTGGCACAACAGTCATTATTTGGCTGTTACTCCTCAATATGGCACGAGTCCTCAAGGCATTTATCCCATACCTGTGACCTCAAGAGATCCTTATGGAAATCAGGTGGTGGATAGCAGCGCTGTGGTCACGATTCCAGATCGTGCACCGCAATTAGTGAGCTCAGTGGTGAATAGTTTGGGCCAGGTGATGGTGACTGCGGGGCAACAAGTACCGGCAACGATTCCGGCACCTTGTTCAGATCTTGATGGGGATCCAATAACAGCCGCTACGGCGGGGGTTTGGGTAGGCGGGGCTTATCAGCCTTTCCCAGCGGCATTCCCTTCGACCACTTCAACAACGGCAACGGGATCAGGTGGTGTGACAGTCGTAGCCGCTTTCCCGAATGGGCAGCCCGGTGCGAAGGCGGTGGGGGTCAGTTGTACTGCCCATGGGGTGACGACTACGGGTCCTACTTCGATGACTTTGGTTGAAACGGCTTTAGCGCCTGTTTGCCAAACGGGCACCAATGCCACGATTACAGCGGGCAACACAGCTTTTACAGTTTCCTGTGCGGATCAGAATTTAGGGACGGTGGTGGGTTTTAGTGTTGTCGGCACCAGCTCAGGTATTACGGCGACTATTGGTGCGACGACCGGTGCCGGATCGATTACGACAGTCGCTCGTGGTATTGGGGTTAATTATTATGATGTGAGAGCCGTGAGTAATAATGGGCTTTCGACCACAGCTCGATATTATGTGAATTATGCGGCATCGCCTTTAACCTTTGTGACTGAAACGCTGACTGCGGCGGGATCCGGAGATGCTTATCGTTATACTTTCCTGCCAGCTGTATCGGTCGATGGTTTAGCGCCGGTGAGTGATACTTTGATTGGGTATCCCTCTGATATGACGGTGATTCCGGGAACCGCCACTAGCGGTCCTATCTTGGTGGGCCCTACTAAACATATTGGATCATTTACAATTACTAGAATCGCCAATAATGGTGTTCAAACAACACCTATGACGTATTCGTTTACGGTTAATCCCACATTAAGTGTCTCAGCAACCGCGCAAACTTTGCCAGCGAGACAAGGGTCGTCAGTATCTCTCGCAAGCTTAGGGGTGAGCATTGTGGCGGATCACCCAGTGAACGCCTATTGGACGAATATAGGAACCGGTACTTATCAATTTAACGCAACAGCGGGTGTGACGATTACCAATTCGGGTGGAGGTAATTTTGTCTTCGCAGGTAATGGAACGCTGGTGGCTCAATGCATTAATTGCGGTCAAGAAACAGCTGATCCTACTTCCAGGATTCCGCCTTCTGCGCAGCTTTTGGTGGTGGATTCTACAGCGTCTAATCCGCCTTCTTCTCTGAGTTTTGTATTTCCTTTGAGCTTGGTGGATCATCCTTTCCCGGCTCAAGGGACCGTCTTACCTTTCAATGCTCAGCCGCTGCAGCCGATCAGTGGATCTTCTCCCACTTTTAATTACCAGGATTCTGGTAGTTTGCAATTTAGTCTGCGGTTTTTAGATGTAGCAGGCAATACCATGCCTTGGCCTATGACAATTACACCTCAAGGCAATAGCTTTAGCTGGGCTTCGGTGGGCAATTTGCCGGCAGGTAGCCAGGGGGTGGGTTCTTCTGCTTCTTATACGGTAGTTTATATTGCGACTGAAGTGGATGCAGCAGGAGTTTTAACGGGACGTAGTTATCAAGCCACTACCACGATGCCGGTTGTGGATCCAGGCCTAACATTAATCGGTACTTTGTCAGGACAAACTTTTTATCCTGGGATTCCGCTTTCATTTAGAGTGCCTCGATGTAGTAGTACAGCAGGTGATACTTGCACCGTTTCGATCATCAGTTCTCAAGCGGGTGGCACATTGCCTTCTTGGATCACTTTAACACCGGATTCCACATCTCCCGGAGATTATTTAATTAATGTATTGGCACCTGCGACAGTGAGCTCTGGAACCATTGGGTATACGGTGCTTTATAGCAACGGTCACGGTGGACTCACTCAAGCTTCTCAAACGTTAGTCGGGCAGCCTAGTTTTAGTATTGTAAATGCCGCTGCATTATCAGCTTCTACGAATACGCAACAAGTCACTTTACCGGCTCCTGTTATTGCAGTTCAAGCAGGTTCGACGGGAGGAACTTATCAAGTTCAATATCGAGTTCCGAGTTCCGTAAATCCGAGCAATCCTTGTCCGAGTAACACAGCGGTCAATGTCTCCACGGCAGTCGTCAGCGGACAAAATACTTTAGTCGCAAGTGGGGCATTACCTGATTTGCAAAGTTGTTTAGCAGGTGGTACTTCAGCAGCTTTGCCTTGTGCTCTTGGTACTTTTCCAGTTCAAATAGCGGTAACGAATCCAGCCGGTGTGGTGGTGACACAAGCATTCACTATTGAGGGTAACTGTATTCTACCTTCGCCTGCGCCATTGCCGACACCTCCTATTGATTATGTGGGCTTTGTGGAAAAATATGGGATTACAGGGTTAATTGCTTTAGCAACTAGTGCAGTGGTCGCGCTTGCGATTCATAATAAGCGGGTGAAATCAGCTGCTAAGAAAAAATCGAATCAATATTTGCTTGATGAGATGGATGCTTTAGGAGAATTATTTAAACGATATCCCGATACTGTTAAGCGTCTGATAAATGAAGTTCGAAAACGAATTGGAGGTGTTGAATCAGGTGTATTATTAGCGGCTTCAACGGGTGCTGCTCTTAAACTTAGAAAAGAAAGTCCTCCTGCTAAACGTGTGCCATTAGGACCTGTTCCAGTGGGGATCGATAAAATAGCACCTAATGTCACCGGGATAGATGATGCGGGCTCTGATGATGGAAAGGATAGTGTTGATAGTGGAAGCAGTACAGCGGATGGCAGTAGTGTAACGGCTAGTATAATTGCTGATGAGAGTGTAGCTGCTTCTACTGCAATTGTTGTTAAAGCGGGTTCAGGTGCTAGTGAAAAAGCTATTGATTATTCTGACATTAAAGCTGAAGATCTTAAAATATTATTAACAAGAATTTATGACGCGATTGAGCTTAATAAAATTACTTTAGCGACTCAGAGCGATGTTCATTGGTTTGGGGTCGCTGTTGCACTTTATGCGTATCAATCTGAAACACGTGCTAATGTATTCGAAAAAAATATTGAAGAAAAACGGTTGTCTGATTGTGTTCGTAGTTTGATTCAAGTTATTTCTTTGAATAATCCTTCATCACATGAAAGTGCTATTATTATAGGTGAATTAACACAACATTTGCTAAAGCTTTTATTAATGATTCAAGGTAAGCAACGACAAATTTTCCGATCTAAAATGCATATGGCAAAGGCCAGCGATTTAGCTAAAATGGGAGTTGATGTTAAACTTGAGCTCTACAATGCGTTAGTCACTCGTTCCTGTTGGACTAAATTTTTATCCATAATGTCATGTGGGTTAGCAGATGCTTGCTTACCAGATCCTCATCGTCATTTACCTTATGATTTAAATCAATTGCATAAGCGAGTTATTATCGCCTTGTCTCGAATTACTGACACGGATTCATTTTTTGATTGGTTATGTTTCAGGCGTACTCAACAACGTCGATGTGGGCAAACAGGATTTACAGCGCCTCCTCTAGCTGAAGAGGGTCATAAAATGATGCAGATGGAAAATGAGATGATGTTTGCATTATTTGAGCCGGATGTTTTAGATGAGTTGTTGAGACGATTCAAAGAATACAAATTAGATTCTACTGCAGTAATCAGTGATTACATTATGGTGTTAGAGTTTGTGGAATCGTTTAATCCAAAAGCATCTGAAAAAATCAAAACCGCGCGTACTGAGAAAATCTCAAGCTTGGTTAATCAATTAAATAAAATGTCACGTTGTTCAAGTGGACAAAAACCGATTGAAAAGGCATTGATACTGTTGCGAAGTTGGAGAGATGCGAAAGCAGATCAACTAGGGGTTCGTGTGAAAAGTCGTCCATCAGCCCGTTTTGGGCAAGTTTTTGGGTTGCCTATTAATAATGGAGAATCTAAAGCAGAACCAGGATTAAATGGAATGACACCTGCTTCAACCACTAATCCTTTGCATGCCGCTAGCAATACTGGAGCTGCTGCTGGAACCAGTTGTTCACAAGGTGTAGTTAGTGCGGTTGCATCTGGGCGAACCGCTGTTCCTACTTCAGCACCAAGAGGTGCTTCTGCTCGATTGGTAGGCGGAACTGCTCCTGCTTCTGGTTCCAGCATGGGCAGTTCTTCTGCTGGCTCTAGTGCAGGTAGTGGTTCTTCTGGAGGCTCTGTTAGTTCTGCTGGAATGTTTTCAAATCCAATTGGCAGTGGCAGTGCAGCACGTAGTGCGGCTGATTCACGCACCAGAAGATCATTGCAGGTTAGTTTAGCAGAAGCGGCTGAAAGTCAGACTGGACCGCTTTCTACAATGCCAGGACAAGTTGCCGTATCATTTTAATTGAAAATCCTAAATGACCTTTGTATTTCGAAAAATAAATAAGCCTGAAAATCGAGATTTTCCTCCCATTTATGAATTTCCACCTGAGGTGATTTATTTAATACGAAGATTATTGGGGCTCAACCGTAAACAATTTGCAAAATTAATGCATGTAACACCTGATAATGTAACTTGTTGGGAGCGAGGAAGAAGGATTCCTTCGGGGGTTTCTTTGAGATTTTTGAGCTTGTTGATTTTTTATGATCTAGCATTTATACAAAAACTGATAAAGCAATCAAAGATAAAAATTGATAGAATTTTTCCAAAAGATATACGTGAAATTAAAAAATCAAGAGAATTAACCAATCAAGAATTTGGTGGGTTTTTAAATATTTCAGCATCTAGCATTTCAAATTATGAAAATAAAAAACAATCACCA
>CAIQCE010000149.1 GCA_903870185.1 uncultured Gammaproteobacteria bacterium | reverse complement strand
CCCTACACGACGCTCTCCGATCTTTTTAGACTTTATCATTTCAAAATCCGGAGCCTGAAATTCATCCCATTCTGTTACCAATACGAGTGAATCAGCGGAATCCAAAGCTGAATAAGGATCATTCATTAACTTCAATCGACCACTCGAAAAATATTCGGAAGGTAAAATTTTTCGAGCAACTTCCATTCCTACTGGGTCATATGCTTGAATAGTTGCTCCTAATGCTAAAGCATCCTCAATTAAAACTAATGAAGAAGCCTCACGCAAATCATCCGTCCCTGGTTTAAATGAAAGCCCCCACAATGCAATATTGATATTACTTAAATCCTTTCCAAAATAATCCTGAAGCTTTTCACAAAGATGTTTTTTTTGTGATTTATTCCTTAATTCCACAGATTTTAAAATAGTGGGATCAAAGTTTAATTGCTCTGCCATATGAATTAATGCACTTACATCTTTCGGAAAGCACGAACCCCCATAGCCACAACCCGCATTTAAAAAAGCAGAACCAATTCTAGGATCGGAACCCACTCCACGTCGAACGTTAATAATATCCGCCTGCATGAGTTCACACAGCCTTGAAATTTCATTCATAAATGAAATCTTAGTAGCCAAGAGAGCATTAGCCGCATATTTTGTTAACTCAGCTTCTCTTGGAGACATCACAATTAATTGATCATTTATACTCAGAAAAGGCCTATATAATTCATTCATTGACTGAATAGCTTTTTCACTTTTACTGCCTACAATAATTCTATCTGGCTGCATAAAATCTTTAATCGCATTCCCTTCCTTTAAGAATTCAGGATTGCTAACTACATCAATATTAAAACTTAAACCTCGCTCTTTAACTGCAGCTTCAATAATAGCGCCAACCTCTTCACTGGTACCTACAGGAACCGTCGATTTATCAACTATTATAGTGGGTTCCTTAATGTATCGACCAATGTCGAGGGCAGCTGCATAAACATACTGCATATCGGCTGAACCATCGGGAAGGCTGGGTGTACCAGTAGCAATCATATATATATCAGCTTTAAAAGGCTCATCTGCAATACATGTCACAAATTTAAGGCGGTTCGTCTCTATATTGCGTGTTAGTAGTATCTCAAGTCCAGGTTCATGAATAGGCGAAATACCTTTTTTTAAAAAAACGATTTTTTCAGGATTGATGTCAACACAAGTGACATGATTTCCTTTTTCTGCTAGGCAAACTCCGGTTACTAGCCCCACATAACCTGTTCCAATTATAGTAATATGCATAGAAAAGCCTTAAAACTTTATAAATGTGATTCAGGGACTAAATTTCTAAAATATGAAATCAATTCATTCTCTAAATCATTTTCATAAGCTAAGCGTATCGAATCAAATACTGCCAATACAGTTTCCCAATCATAGATACGTGAATTTGCCAATGCGATTTTTTGATGAGCAGTTTCCAATAGTTCCTCTCCCTCATGAAATAACTCTTCATGCATTTTCTCACCAGCACGCAAACCGGTATATTGGATTTTTATTTCATCAAGCTGCTTGCCTGAAAGCTTAATGACCTGCTCAGCTAAATAGCGAATATTAACAGGCTTACCCATATCTAAAATATAAATTTCCCCACCCTTACCCATAGATGCAGATTGGAGGATCAAACTTGCGGCCTCTCGCATCGTCATAAAAAAACGAGTCACATCTGGGTGTGTAACCGTTAATGGCCCACCCTCAGCCAATTGCTTGTAAAAAAGTGGCAACACACTACCTGCTGATCCGAGTACATTTCCAAATCGAACAGTTATAAAGTTTGTATTCGATTGTGTGTTTAAATTTTGACAGAAAATTTCAGCCAACCTTTTAGTAAGGCCCATTACATTAGTGGGATTAACAGCTTTATCAGTAGAGACCAGTACAAAAGTAGATACATTATGACGATGTGCTAATTCAGCCATATTACGTGTACCTAACACATTATTTCGAGTTGCTGTTAACACTTTATTTTCTAAAATAGGTACATGCTTGTAGGCTGCCGCATGAAATATGATATCAGGTTGATAATGCTCCATTAGGCGATTGACCGTATGATAATCTGATACATCAACTAACTCATCTCCTAAATTCAATCCTGGGAAAGTTTTGTGTAATTCAGAAACAATTTGATAAAGATTAAATTCACTATGCTCAAAGATTACAAGCTGCCTTACTCCAAGCTTGGCAATTTGACGACACAACTCTGAACCGATTGATCCACCGCCACCCGTGACTAAAATCTTTTTGCCAACCAAGCTTTGATTAATGCTAATCCAATCCAAATCTACCGTATCACGACCCAAAAGATCTTCGATAGATACTTCTCTTAAATTTTTTAGATCGACTCGCCCCTCTGCCAAATCCTGCAAACTAGGTAAAGTCCTATAGGGGACACCACTTCGGCTACAACCCTCCACAATTCTACACATATCATCAACACTGATTGAGGGAATCGCAATGATAATTAAATCAACATCAAAAGCCTTAACGAAATGCTCGATTTTCTGAGTGCTGCCAGCCACACGAATACCATGAATTTCTTGGCCTAGCTTGATTTTAGTATCATCCAAATAGGCAACAGGCATTAATGAAAGCTCAGAACGTCGCAGTAAATCACGGACCAAACTTTCAGCCGCTTTCCCTGCTCCAATAATTAATACTCGCTTGGCTTCACGAAATTGTTGTTGTTCTTTTAAGCTACGACAAAGGAATCGGGGGCCTCCCCAGAATACTAAAAGCAATAATGAGTAGAGAGGCAAAATAGATCGGGGCATCTGTGGGATCCACCCCATTACTGAAAATAAACCAAATAAAACTAAAACTCCAAGGCTCACCGCCTTAATCATAAGACGTAAATCTGGCAAAGAAGCGAATTGCCAACTACCTCGATATAATCCAAAAATAGTGGCGACTATCATTTGAATCAAGACTGTCACCGGCAATAAAATAAAAGCTTGCCGATACATTAGAGATACAAAAGGCCGAATAAAATCGTAGTGAACCCAATAGGCGCCCAGCCAAGCTGCAGCAGTCATTAATAAATCGTGTATTACTACCCAATACCGCTTTCTGAAATAAGAAATTAATCGCTTCATCATTCAACCAAAATTCCTTCTCTGATCTTAAAAATAACTCTTAAAAATGAATCGACAAATTCTAGCATTAATTTTCTTTAAAGTCAGAATTTTTATGACTACAATATAAGGCTTGGTCGTTCAAAAATTGGACAGCAAAATAAAGGGAAATTAATATGCGAGTACTAGTCACCGGAGCGGCAGGATTTATTGGCTATCATCTTACTATGCGACTTTTAGCACGTGGAGACGAAGTCATTGGCATTGATAATATGAATGCTTATTATGACCCTCGCCTTAAGGAATCAAGACTAGGATTACTCGTCAACCATCCTAAGTTTGAGTTTACTCAGTTGGATTTATCAGATCGAGCAGGACTCGAACAATTATTTAAACGATATTCCTTTGACGCTGTCGTCAACTTAGCTGCACAAGCAGGTGTACGTTATTCCATAGAAAACCCTCAGGTCTATATCGATTCAAATTTAGTGGGTTTCGCCAATATTTTAGAAGGATGCCGGCATCAAAAAATCAAGCACTTGATTTACGCATCTTCAAGCTCAGTCTATGGAGCCAATACTCTACAACCATTTTCTGAAACCCATAATGTCGATAAACCGGTATCCCTATACGCTGCTACAAAAAAAGCCAATG
>CAIQCE010000148.1 GCA_903870185.1 uncultured Gammaproteobacteria bacterium | reverse complement strand
TTTATTTTCAAGGCTTTTAAGATTTGAGCCGCTATTGAATAGTCTCGCCCATCCGGAGCAAAACCCAACTGCTGATTAGCCTCGACTGTGTCCAATCCTTGATTTTGCAAAGCATAGGCTTTAATTTTATTGGCAAGACCAATGCCACGACCCTCTTGCTTCAAATAAATTAAAACCCCGCCCTCTTGGCTAATTTTTTCTAAGGCCGCGTGTAATTGAGCACCACAATCACAACGAACAGATCCCAACAAATCGCCCGTAAAACATTCAGAATGAACACGTACACAAATTTCATTTTTAGAAGACAAATCTCCTGCAATCAAAGCGACATGTTCTTTACCATCTAAATGGTCTTGAAAGATTTTAATCTTAAATTGCCCAGGAACAGACAAGGCAATATCAGCAGAAGCAACTTCTTCTACCCACATCTCATGTTTTAAGCGATATTGAATAAGATCTTCAATACTTAATATTCTAAGATTATGTTGATTTGCAAATAGCTCTAAATCATCAAGGCGAGCCATTGTCCCATCATCCTTCATGACTTCACATACAACTGCAGCTGGCTTTAAGCCTGCTAAACGCGCTAAATCTACACTACCCTCAGTGTGCCCTGCTCGAACTAAGACCCCTTCAGCACGTGCCTTCAACGGAAATACGTGACCTGGCATGACGATATCCTCTGAAGAAGATTTAGGATCAATCGCCACTTGAATTGTGAGGGCTCTATCAGCTGCTGAAATTCCGGTACTGACGCCATTAAGAGCACCAATTGAAGCTCCAAAAGCAGTCGAAAATTTATTTCGATTATTGGAAGGCATCATAGGGATTCCCAATCGATCAAAATCCTCTGACATGATGGGCATACAAATAAGTCCTCTTCCATAATGTGTCATAAAATTAATAGCCTCTGGTGTCACTTTCTCGGCCGCCATGACTAAATCCCCTTCATTTTCCCGAGATTCGTCATCAACCAAAATCACCATTCGACCTGCTTTAATATCTTCGATAGCGAGCTTTACAGATGTTTCATCAAATTTTTTCATAGTAGACTCTCACGTATAAGCGAAATTTGCTTATAGATAGTTTTCGTTAAGAAATCATATTCAACATTTACCAGAGATCCTTCTTTTAAATCTTTTAAATTAGTACGTTCCAAAGTATGGGGAATTAACGTCACGTTGAATCCCTGATCTGTGACTTGATTAACAGTTAAGCTCACCCCATTGATAGCGATGCTACCTTTTGGAATTAAATAAGCATTGAAAGGGTTTTTAATATCTGAAAATTCGATCACACGATATTCACCTTGGTTTTCAATATGACTCACTTTTATAAACTGATCGACATGGCCCGTGACAAAATGCCCGCCCAATCGATCACTTAAACGAAGCGCTCGCTCGAGGTTTACTGAAGATTCGGTCGTTAAAGTTCCTAGGGTTGTGAGACTCAGCGTTTCAGGTGAGATTTCGCAATCAAAACTATTTTCAGTCATTGCAACTACAGTCAGACAAACTCCATCTACTGCGATACTTTCACCTAATACACAATCCGAAAATTGAGTTGCAATTTTAAATGCGATGCCATGTGGCTTGGAATGAATCTCTAGGATTTTTCCAGTGTGTTCAATAATTCCACTAAACATTTGAAGCCCCTATTTAAAGTTTCAAAATCAGGGCGAAAGGAATAACGACAGAAAACTCATCTTAGATAGATGAGCTTAATGAAACCCCCTCTTTCATCCGGACTATACCGTCGGCTCTGGAGTGGCACCAGATCTGCTGACCCTCTACTTTAAATATAAATTGCTCTTTTGTTCCCATGCTTTGTTGCAGCTTGACTCGCCTGCTCATTTATAACCTACATAAATTCCGCCGCTCATCTGCACTGCGCCTCGCCTGGAAACAAAATAGCTAATTTATAGCTTTTTGATGTAGAAGCGCTCGCGGGCTTAGTTCAACTGAGGAAAACCTCAAATTCGAACATCACCGCCGGTGGGGAATTGCACCCCGCCCTGAAGGTGTGCGTAATCTATCAAGTGTTCAAAGGCTTGTAAAGAGATGTAAGAATGTAGGTTAGCGCCAAGCGACAGCGCGGCCTAACAAATCAACCTATTCTTTTTTATATCTTTTTGGATTCTCCTGGATCCTCTGGTCAAGCCAGAGGACGACGGCTTATGAGAGTTTGTCGACAACCGGAACTATCTAATTTGTAGGTTGGTGCCAAGCGCAGCGTGGCCCAACAACAACATATTCCTTTTGCAAAATGTAGAAAGAAATGAACGGGGTCGTTAGGCCGCGCTAGCGCTTGGCACTAACCTACATAATATATGCGTTGGCCCGCGCATCGCTTGGGGCCAACCTATAAAAAATAAATCTCACCCACCAATTCAGAACCCATCTGCGTCCAAGTAACTTTCTTCGCATTTAGAGTAAAATCATGAGCCTCTTTAAAAGCTGGATAAGCTTCATTACCTAGAGTTTTAGGACTTAAATAAAACAGGGCTCGATTCATCAATTTTGATTCCCACAAAGATTCAAAACAGTGCCCTCCTGCCTCTACCCAAAGATCGTGAATACCATCACGACCGATAGAATCTAAAATCAATGGCCAATCTAATTCGTTTAAACACACACAATGCACACCCCTGTCTTGCAAAAATTTCAATCGAAGAGGATCAACATTAGACCTATGAAAAATCGTGATTTTTGAAACTGTTTGAAATACTTCTGCATTGAGAGGCAAATCGGCATTTCGATCGAGAATATAAAGGGGTTTCGCAATTATTTGATTATCGATACGAATATTTAAACGAGGATTATCGTTAATAATCGTTCGAACTGTTGTCAAAATCGCATCACTCTGTAGACGCCTGCGATGGGTTAACTGATTGAGTTCTAGCCCTGTGATGCTCACAGGCCTCCCTTCTGGACCGGCGATTTTCCCATCTAAACTAAGAGCCAGTTTTGCACTCACATAAGGCCTTCGAGTGTGTAGCCAATGAGCATAGCTTTGGTAAAATTCATCGATTTCAGGAACAGGAAGATGCAAAACTTCAACACCATGAGCTCTTAAATATTCAGCCCCTTTACCGGCTACTTCTGGATTAGGGTCTGCATATGCATAACAAACTCTAGCAATTTTTCGCTCTAAAATGAGCTCAGTGCAGGGAGGTGTTCGACCCTGGTGATTACAAGGCTCTAGACTAACATACAGAGTAGCGCCCTCTGTAGACTGGTCTGCATATGCCTTAAGGGCTTCTACTTCGGCATGTGGATTTCCGGCTCCTTGATGAGCTCCTTCAGCGAGTATTTTTCCCTCTTTAACAACCAAAGCTCCGACCGCAGGATTGGGTGCGCAAAAACCTCTGCGAGCACGAGCTAGCTCAAGGGCTCTGATTAAATATGCTTGATCTTCATTCATGCGGAGATAATACCGTTAAAGATTCAAAAATGACACCGTTGGGGAGAGCGTATATAATTCATGCGGAAAAAGGTTGATTGGTTAGCCTGCGCTTCGCTTGGGATCAATCTATAAAAACAGCTCCACGTAGGTTAGTGCCAAGCATGCCCTGCATGCGCGGCCTAACGTTATCTTGTTGTTGGCCCGCGCTTCGCTTGTGACCAACCTACACATGATATATAGCACCGAAAATTATGGATAGATGATTAATGGACCCAGAATTTAAAACTGCACTCGAACACTTAAGTGCTGAAACAATAGTAGAAAGATTGGAATCCCACATCAGCGAACGAAGACGCCAACGAATCCAAGAAGTCGTAAGCGGAAGAATCGATGGCATTCATTTAGCCTTGGAATGTCCTTCTGATATCAACAATGCTCTCGCTGCATTGCGAACAGCCGAGGCCTTAGGCATCGCCAATATTCATTTGATTCAAGCCGAACGAAATGCCGCCAATTTACGTAGCATTACTCAAGGTGCATTCTATTGGATTAATCGCCACTATTATTCGAACTTGCCAGAATTCCTAACGATGATTAAAAATCAAAATATGATTTTAGCCGGCGGCACCGTGAGCTCCGATCGAGTCATTCCTCTGAATCAAATTCCTGTCGATAAACCCATTTGCTTATTGTTAGGCAACGAACAAAGAGGTTTATCCCCAGAAGCTCATGAAGAGTGTGAAATCCATTATCGAATCCCTATGTTTGGAATGTCAGAGAGTTTAAATCTTTCTGTCTCAGCCGCCATTAGTTTATATGACACCACTACGCGCAAAAGAGAACTCATTAACAACTCCACCGACCTCAACTCATCTCAACAATTAGAAATTCTGGCCCAATATTATTTTTCCAGCCTAGACCCACGGCTGACACAAGCGTTGTTGTCGGAAGGTTGATGTTCTTATAAAAAAGACTGGATCCCGCGGACAAGCCGCGGGACGACGATTAGGATCATCGGGAATATCCAATATGCAGGTCGGGCAAAGCAAAGTGTGCCCACTATTCAACATATTCTTTTTGAAAAGGTCAGAAAAAAAGAACGGGGTTGGTGGGCACACTTCGTTTTGCCCACCCTACATGTTATATACACATTTTATAACTCACTCGTGAGCAACAAACAATCATTCGAAAACACCGCTGAAACACCCTGCTGAAATAATTTTTCAGCAACCGATTTATCATCCACTGTATAAGTCAAAATTTCCAAACCTTGCTCACGAATTTCAGCAATCACATCAGCATTTAAATAACGATAATTTAAATTCACAGACACACAGTTTAATTTTTTCACCGAGGACCAATAATCACTCGACCAACGCTCACACAAAAACCCTAAAGGTACATTAGAATCTAGCACTCGAATCGCTTCTAAATTTTCATGAACAAAACTTGAAATTAAAACAGAGCCACTAAAATGCTTCAAAGATTCAACTAGCAATTCAGCCATTCTTTGAGATTCTAAAGGCTTAACCTTAATCTCCAAATTCACACCCAGACCTAAATCCATGGCCGTGCTTAACCACTCATTTAAAGTTGGTATTTTTTCCCCTGCAAACTCGGGAGAAAACCAAGAGCCCGCATCTAAATTTTGAATCACTGAATAAAGTGTCGATTTAACTTCGCCCTTCCCATTGGTTGTTCGATCTAAAGTCTCATCATGAATAATAACGACTTCTCCATCAGCTGTGAGCTGTAAATCACACTCCACCCATTTTGCACCCAATTCAGCTGCTTTCTTTAAAGCACAAAGGGTATTTTCAGGAGCCATTTGGCTTGCACCTCTATGGGCTATTAGGGGGCTAATAGTCAATGTCATTCAACCTTTCCTTATAATTAAAAATCCTCTTAGATCTTACATGTTCCGAAGATCCTTGTTAATATCTACCACCTTTATGAACTACGTATTGAAAGGCAATATTCATGGAAAGAAAGGCTTTGAATCCCGACTACCAAAGCACGGAAGTCGCAGAGTTCAATATCAAAAAACTTCAATTTATCAATGAGAAAGCTGAAGCGACTCAAATGCTTCCCTCCTTGATGAAAAATCCTGAGACCTTAAAAGAACTTTATCGCTCTATGGTTTTAACTCGAACTTTGGATACCAAAGCGGTCAATCTACAGCGCACCGGAAAAATGGGTACCTATCCTTCTTCGCTGGGCCAAGAAGCCATCAGTGTCGGCATGGGTCATGCAATGAATGCTGATGATGTATTCTGCCCTTACTATAGAGATCAAGGCACCTTTATCCTACGAGGTATCGCTATCTCAAAAATCTTAGCCTACTGGGGCGGGGATGAGCGAGGGAGTGATTTCAATGCCTCTCGAGAAGACTTCCCGATCGCTATTCCTATCGCGAGCCAACTCTTACACGCAGCCGGTGTGGCTTATGCTATCAAACTCCGAAAACAACAAAGAGCCGTTGTCACCATTTGTGGCGATGGTGGAACTTCTAAAGGCGATTTTTTTGAGGCACTCAATGTCAGTGGAGCTTGGAATTTGCCGGTTGTATTGGTGATTAATAATAATCAATGGGCGATTTCAGCTCCTAATAAAACACAAACAGCCACTCAAACTCTCGCTCAAAAAGCGATTGCAGCGGGCATTGAAGGATTTCAAGTCGATGGAAATGATGTGATAGCTGTCAGAACGGCTGTTGCAGATGCTATTGCTAAGGCACGAGCAGGAGGTGGCGCTACTCTGATTGAAGCCATTACTTACCGACTCTGTGATCACACAACGGCTGATGATGCCAGTCGCTATTCCAGCCCGGAATTATTAGAGGCCGCGTGGAAAATAGAACCTATTGCCCGATTACGAGATTATATGCATGCTCAAGGTTTTTGGGATAAAGAACAAGAACATATTTTACAAAAAGAATGCTCCACTCAAATTGAAGAATCGGTGGCTGAATATTTAGCAACACCACTACAAAATCCAACTGCTATGTTCGATTATCTATACAGCGAGCTCCCTCTGGCTCTACAAGAACAAAAAGATATCTTAGAGGAATCCTTATGAGCCAAATCACTTTAGCAGAAGCCGTCACACAAGCCTTAGCCTATGAAATGTCACAGGATGAAAATGTAGTCGTTTTGGGGCAAGATATTGGTATAAACGGAGGAGTCTTCAGAACCACTGTCGGCCTCTTGGAAAAATTCGGAAGTGAACGTGTATTAGATACTCCACTCGCAGAATCGATGATCGCAGGCCTCAGTATCGGCATGGCGGCTCAGGGTCTTAAACCTGTTGCAGAATTTCAATTCATGGGTTTTATTTACTCTGCTTTTGATCAGATCCTGAGCCACGCGGCTCGTTTACGTAATCGCACACGAGGAAGATTACACTGCCCGCTAGTATTTCGTGCACCTTTTGGCGGCGGTATTCATGCACCTGAACATCATTCAGAAAGTACTGAGGCGTTATTTGCTCATATCCCAGGGCTTCGTGTGGTTATTCCATCTTCCCCTGCAAGAGCTTATGGATTATTGTTAGCTGCTATTCGAAATCCTGATCCGGTTATATTTTTAGAACCGAAACGTATTTATCGATTGCACAAACAAGAAGTACCGGATAATGGAGAGGCTTTACCACTGGATCAATGTTTTATTTTACGTGAAGGGCATGATCTTACATTAGTCACTTGGGGTGCCTCTACTCACGAAACTTTATTAGCTGCTACGGCACTCTCTGAACAAGGTATTGAGGCTGAAGTGATTGATCTTGCCACAATCAAGCCACTCGACATCATAACCATTTTAAATTCTGTGGAAAAAACAGGGCGATGCGTGATTGTTCATGAAGCTGCTAGAACCGGTGGCGTTGGCGCTGAAATCGCCGCTCAACTGTCTGAATATGCTCTGACCTCTCTACTGGCTCCCATCAAACGAGTCACAGGCTATGATACTGTGATGCCATACTTTAAGATGGAAAAATATTATATACCGAGTGTAGAAAGAATTATTAAAACTGCTATGGAAGTGATGGAGTATTCATGAAAATTTTTCGTTTACCTGACTTGGGTGAAGGTCTACCTGATGCTGAAATTCGCGAGTGGTATATTAAAGAAGGAGATGAGGTAGAGCTCGATCAACCAGTCGTGGCTATGGAAACTGCGAAAGCTTTAGTCGACGTACCCTCACCTTACACAGGGAAAATTGTCAAACTCTATGGTCAGGCAGGTGATAAAATTAATACCGATGAACCTTTAATCGCTTATGAAGGTGAACCTGAAACCCCAGAAGAAAAAGAAACTGAAGACACAGGAACCGTTGTCGGACATATTCAAAGCAGTGACCAACTTATCGATGAGCCAGCAGCGGGCATTAAAGTTTTGAAGTCCTTTCAATCTCGATCGCCCGTAACACCCGCCGTACGAGCACTTGCCAAACAATTAGGTGTTGATCTATCCAACATCAAAGGCAGTGGAAAAGATGGCATGATCACACAACAAGATGTAAAAGCAGCTGTTAATGAAACTCGATTAAAAAATGGAGAACCATTAAGCGCTGTACGTCGCGCGATGGTGAAGAGCATGAGTCAATCACACGCTGAAGTGGTTCATGTGACTATAGTTGATGATGCCGATCTCAGTGCTTGGCAAACTAAACAAGATATTACCTTAAGAATTATCCGTGCCATTGCCAAAGGGTGCGCTGAAGAGCCTATGCTGAATGCTTATTTCGATGGCAAGAATTTAAGTTATCAAATGAATAAAACAGTGAATTTAGGGTTGGCTGTTGACACTGAGCATGGACTTTATGTTCCTGTATTGCATGATCTGGATCAATTAGATGATGAAACTTTGAGAACCCAAATCAACCGATATAAGCAACAAGCTCAAGAACGTAGCTTTAGTCCAGAGGAATTAAAAAATGCGACTATTGTTTTATCGAATTATGGGGCTATCGCTGGGCGATATGCTAACCCAATCGTAATCCCACCCATGGTGGCTATTGTCGGTATCGGAAAAATAAGAGAAGAAGTCATCGCTGTGGATGGAAAAATGGAAATTCACAAAATTCTTCCCATCTCACTGAGCGTCGATCACAGAGCCATCACAGGCGGTGAAGCCGCACGGTTTTTGGCAGTGATGTTGCGGGAGCTTGGGAAACCTTAGAATTAAAGGTACCTTTAATGCAATTTAGTAGTCCTAGGCCTAGGATTATCAGCCAATTCCGTTTTACGGTATTTAGAAAGAGATTGACTTAATTTCTCTAGATTTTGACCCGACTGAGTTCCAAAAAATGACTGACGATAAGTTTTAGATGCAGCAACAGGGATAAATAACATGGGAATGGCCAACAAAACACCTAATACCCCTTTAAAAAAAGATTTAATATGATTTCTTTTTTGATTTATTGCGGGTGATTTTATAATAGAACGCATTTTAATTATTAAGTTGAAATGAATATCTCTAATAACACTACCAGGATTCGTTTTTTCATCCATCAAGAAGATTTTATCAGCTATCAAATTCAAAATTTCCACCTTATAATCAACAAGTGCTCTTTGTTTCAGAAATGCATTCTCTTTTAATAGCCGATCTAATTCTTCATCAATAGGCTTTAAAATATTTTCATTTAAATACTTTAAATAACCATTAGATAAAAACTCTTTAATAAATTGTGCTTTTTTAATAAAAGTTTGTATATTTTCTTTCTGAAAATCAAATTTTAAACAAATTTTTTCGTAAGCTTTTGACGCAATAAAATCTTTTATTTTTAGAGAACGAAATTCCGCGAGCTCTTCTCGAGAGAATATTCCTTGCTCAAACAAAATAAATAAAAATCCCATTTCATTATAAGGCATCATCAAACCAGAGAACTCTGAAAAAAGATCTTTAAAATTAGCAATAGGGCCTTTGAATGCTGAACTCAAGAAATAAGAAGAAAATTTTTCAAAAGCATCCACATGCTCAATTCCTAACTGAGCAAGCTCTGAAAAACTTAATCTATGTAGAGATAAAAGCTTAACAATAGCATTAATTTTTTCAGGTGGGACTTCAGATTTTGGCAGTGCTGATTCAGGTGGATTTAATATTGGATCGATATAAGCTTGAACAATTTTACGGATGAAATCAACCCCAAATACTTTCTCTAACTGCTTATAGTTACAATTTGGATTTTTCGCCGCCTTCAAATAATCGACTAATCTTTGAAAAGTCTCATGACCCTTGTTCGCATCATTCAAAAATCGATTCACTATAGCGACTGAAAATGCATCCTCATTCAAGGCCTGCTCAAAAAGCCAAATTTCCAATGAACCAGTTTCATCTTTTAAATTCAAAGGGGCTTGATCGATTTTTAAAACTTTTTCAAACTGATCATCCAATAGCTCAGAACCTAGTTCATAAATTCTATTAAGTTGTATTTTGTTTAATTTACCCAAATGTGAAAGGCTTAATTTATTAGCCATTAGAAGCTTTCTTATATAAACACCATTAGACTTAAGATTATCTTGATCGGGATCAATTTTTTTCAAATAACACTCAATCACCTGATCTATTGCTACATCATCCAAAAGTGCTTCTAATTCAGTAAATAAAGTAGCTGACTCCCTAATACTATGTAAATAGTTCGCTAATAAAATTAAATTAGAATCTCGATCATCTAAATTGTTTAACAGTGCTTTAACTTTATCACTAGCATAATCATCACCCGCTATAGCCAACTCAAATAACCATATTTTAACCGTATCACACCATTCCTTTTGTTCCTCAGGCATATGATAGCTATCGATTAAGGCATTAATAGTGGGATTGGATATCTCTTCATTAGCGACTAAAGAAATAAGCTCAGCCTGTAATTCAGCAACTGATTGCTGATTAAATTCAGCATTATCAACTTCAAATAAGGATTTTTCGACCAAAACATGAAATCGCCTTATAATATCAGCAATCAATTGCTCAGGATCAACGGCTGCATTTTTATATTTTGCCCCTGATTTCCTAATTAATTCCGCAACACGAGCTAATCGACGTCCATTATTAAGCTTAGTAACCAATCCATATTGTTCAATCACAGGAAGAAGAGCATCTCCATGCGCCTGATACAATGCACTTAAATAGTCACCTGAGATATGAATATGAGATTTTTTGATATAAATTTTCGCCAACTCAAAGAAATTCAAACTTAACTTCTCTAGATTGCTCGTTGAAAGGACACAGGGTTTAATCAATTTTATTAATTTTTTTGATAATTTAAATCGCTCAGATGAATCAAAAACTATAGTCGCCAAAGCATGAAAAATGGGGCGATCTTTTAAGCGAATTTTAAAAATTTCAAAAGTTTTCACATCAAGGCCTGATTTTTCAATTAAACCTAGTAATTTAACGAGATTTCCATCCGTATTCGGATTCTCGGCCTTTTCAATCTCATCCATAAATTCTATTAATTGATGATAGGCATTTATTTTATCTCTATAAATTCTTGATTCCTTGAGGGCGATATATCCATTGATCGCACAATTAGGAAATAACTTTTGAAGGTGGGCTTTATAAAACTCTAATACAGATTCGAATAGCTTTACTTTTTTCTCGGGATCTTTTTCTTTTTCAAATTCTTCATTTAAATCCATAAACCTGCTCGCAATGGATTTTAGTTTTAGATCTAAAATTTCCTTAAGAATTTTATTTTTCTCAAAAATATCCGCATCATTTAGTTTAATTTCTAGTTTCTCAATCTCAGGATTATCGTAAATCTTTTTAATTTTAATTCTAATAATTCCATAAAAATTCACACTCAATTCTTTTATCATAGCCTCTTTTGTAAAATCCAAATCCCACTGATTCAATAATTGACCTGTAATAAATCGTTCTTGACTATCTGAATGGTCTTCTAATCTAGATATCAGCGTTAAACCATTATATGATGAAGTATTGGTTCCTCTAGATGATAAAACATAATCAAAAGCTTCAGGATATTTTTTTTGATAGAGGGTCAATAACTCATTGAATTGAAGATCAGTTCCATTAGCTAAAACTAGTTTTAGCCAAAATGTAAATTTATCCTGCTCATCATCAAGACCCTTAAAATCTTCATATATAGAAGCTGCTTTTAGTATCAAATATCTTATTTCAATTCCATCTTCAAATGTGCCAGTATCAGAAATATCTAATCGAAATAAATCAGGGAAAAAACCTGCTTTACTAAATCCTTTTTCAAATTCATCTTTTGTTATTTTGTGCGGAAGTTCGTCGATATATCGAGGATAAAAATATTTAAACCCCTCATATTGTATTCTAAAGCGCCCAGGAAGTGACTCCAGTTTAACTTCATCTTCAGAAAGACCGGCCTTCGCAGCCAACATAGCTAAATTTTTACTCACCATTTCATTTTCTTCAATAAGCTCACGATACACAGGATTTTGAAAAATAGATCTTAATAGATATCTATTATTTCTCAATATTTCATATGCATCTGAAAAATTTTCAACTAATAATTTTTTTAAAAATAATTCACCAGAGTCTGTAACTATATCAATGAGCACAGTGGCATACTCTTTCTTGACATCATCAGGAACTTTTTTACCTGCGATTTTTGAAAAAATAGTCAAAAGATTGTAGTTATATCCATTTAATATTATTTTAATAATTTTTCCATTCTTCAAAATAGATGAAAATTCTGAAGCCAAATCTGGTTTATTTTTAAAATATATTGATAAAATACTAACAGTAGAATACAAGATTATAGCTAATTTTGATTTGATTTGAATATCAAGTCGATCAATAAATGCCTCATCCTTCCCTGCAAAATAGATATTTAAAAATTGGATATTAAACTTTATCGAGTAAATATCTTTTTCCTCAGATAACTCACCATTTTCGTCCATATAAGAATTGATATAACGATCAGCAAGTTCATAGGCCTCAAACCCTAAAACATTGATGATTTCACAATGCGATGGATCTTCAGCGTTTAATATTGAATTGGATTCAATCAATCCCTTTAATCTCAGCATTAAATCCAGTTCACGAATTTTAGCAGGAGAGGCATTCCTTCTAAATAATTCGATAATTTCTGATTGCTTATCGGAGTGTGTATTGAGGAGAAAATCTAATTCAATCATTCGAATTAGATTGGAAAATCGGGCTAATAAGCCGGGAACAATATAATATAGCTTTTGACTCATTATCAAAAGATCTTCATACACCAAATTCGCCATGAGCTCAGCATTATGATCAAAAAAATCTTTAGCTAAATCGGGTTTATTCACCGCCGCCAGAGTGAGTGCACGTGCATAATCACTATGATGCTTTGATGTTGTTTTCAAGGATTCAAGAATGTATTGATAATGCTCTTTTTCTTCCCCCTCTAATATAAATGAACTATCCGCTATTTGATGTTTCATTATAATAAATAATAATTCAAATTGCTGCTGCAATGAGAGTCGGTTTAAGATTTCGAGATTACCTAATACGGCTTTGGCAAAGTCTGGCTTTTCATTAGCCATTGATAAAATGATATCAGAACTCGCCTCAGCACTTTTTAATAATTGAGTGAGATTAACTCCCTTGACTGCAGGCCTAACTATTATCGCTTGGCTACCTGGCCTAGCAGAAGGTGCAGCCCTGGAAGAAGAACTGGTATCAAGAACACCCTCATCTAAATCTAACATTAAAGCTTTACGTGGAGCTGCTAAATGAGGATTTCTTTCAAGGTCATTATCAAATTCTGCTCGTTTTTCGGGATCAAGAAGGACCTCACTGGATTTTTTTATTTGATTAAACTTTTCAGGGGCGCCTGGGTCCGGATTTTTATCAGGATGCCATTTTCTAGATTGGTCAAGAAATGCCTGTCGAATTACACCCTCGAGATAAGGAACATCAGACTCCCCCTTACCTTTTGGATTTAACCCTAAAATCTCATAGTGATTTATAGCTATTGCGCCCGAATGTGCGTCTTTCATGTCCACTATATCCTGATTTAATAGATAATACGGGCAAGTATAGTAGCTTTTTCTTAAAGTTTCCTTAAAATTACCTCATCTAGAAATTAGCTATTTTGGGTTAAAATGCCGCTACATCAAGGACTCAGCCTTTACTATCTCCGAAATATAACTCAAGAGCTCCTCTCGTAGCTCAGGTCTCTTCAAGGCATAAGAAATAGTCGCCTCTAGAAAACCAATTTTACTACCACAATCATAACGCTTCCCTCTAAAAGTATGTGCGTATATAGATTCATGTTCGAGTAATTTTGAAATTGCATCTGTTAGCTGAATCTCTCCACCCACTCCACGAGGGATTTCTTCCACCATCTGAAATATCTTTGGAGTTAAAATATAACGACCTGCTACAGCCAAAGTAGAAGGCGCTTTTTCAGGAGCTGGTTTTTCAACAATTGCACTTATTTTAGTAGCATCCGTAACTTGTTCTTGCGCCAAAGATACTATTCCATATTTATCAGTATCTAATCGCGGAATATTTTCCACTCCAATCACGCTACTTTGGGTCTCAGCAAAAACTTCAACCATATCTTGTAGACAAGACCTTGATCCGCCATCGATGATATCATCGGCCAATAACACTGCAAAAGGCTGATTCCCTACAACCGCCTTAGCTCTCCAAACTGCATCCCCTAATCCAGCTGGATTAGGCTGTCGAATGTAAATACACTGAACCCCCTTAGGAAGAATATTTTGAAGTTGATTCAAAATAGCGATTTTTCCTTTTTCTTGAAGGTGAAATTCTAATTCAAAATTCGCATCAAAATAATCTTCAATACTGCGCTTGGTACTACTGGTAACAAAAATTAATTGTGTGATGCCAGCTGACAGCGCCTCCTCAACCACATACTGAATTAGTGGCTTATCGACTATAGCTAACATTTCTTTCGGGCCTGCTTTAGTCACAGGTAAAAAACGCGTACCCATTCCCGCAACGGGAAATACTGCTGTTGTAATTTTTGATTTCATTTCACCACTCCTAAGTGCTTACACATTTTTTATATCGCAGAATCAAATTTTTTGTCGAGCTATCATAAGAATCTAAAATAGCTTCATTTTTTAAATCTGCTGAAATTCCACGAGCCAAGCATTTACCATACTCAACACCCCACTGATCAAATGCGTTAATATCCCAAATACAAGCCTGGACATAGGTCTTATGCTCATACAATGCAATCAACGCACCTAAATTATATGAATTCAATGAATCCAAAGCTATAATGCTACTTGATCTACCACCCGGTATTGCACGATGTGATGCTATATTATTAGCCTCAACTTCGGAATAACCCTTTTTTATTAATTCCTCAATAACTTCAGACTCTGATTTCCCTATCATTAAAGCACGCGCTTGACCTAGACAGTTAGCCATCAAATCATCATGAGAAGGGATTCCAAAATCACTTGGCTTTAGAGAAATAATAAAATCAATAGGTACAAAATCTGTACCTTGCATAAAAAGCTGATGAAAGGCATGCTGACTATTAGTACCAACACCACCCCAAATAATGGGACCTGTAGAGTAATCAACCGGCTCACCTTGATGAGTCACTCTCTTACCTAAACTTTCCATCGACAACTGTTGCAAATAGGCGGGGAAAGAAGCCAATCTTTGATCATAAGGGATAATAGCCTCTGAATTTCCACCACAAAAATTATGATTCCAAATACTTAATAAAGCCAATATTACAGGTATATTTTTCGAGAGCTCAGCCGATCGAAAATGCTGATCCATCGCATCAGCACCCCTAAGTAATTCTTTGAAAGACTTCATCCCTAAACTTAGAACCAAACTCAAACCCACAGCCGACCAGACTGAATATCGACCACCCACCCAATTCCAAATAGGAAAAATATGTGTTTGTGGGATTCCAAACTGAATAGCTAATTCTGTATTGGCTGTTACAGCAAAAAAATGCCTATAAAGTAGCTCTGGAGATTTTACAAATTTTTTCATCCACGCCAATGCTAAATTTGCATTTGCAAAAGTTTCTGCTGTCATGAATGTTTTGGAAACTATGATAAATACAGTGGTTTCAGGATTCAAAAGTTTCAGAGTTGAATTCAAATGAATACTGTCAAGATTCGAAACAAAATGGGCTTTGATTTTTTGATTAGATGAAGATAATGCTGAATAAACGGTTAATGGCCCAAGATCTGAACCACCAACCCCAATATTTACAACATCTCGAATAGGCTTTCCGCTAAATCCATGAAATGTATTGTTTTCAATAGCCTCACCTAATGCTTTCATTCTTTCTAGAGTTAATAATATTTCTGGCATTACATCTTGTGATTCAACCAATAATGGGCTTGAATTTTGATTTCGAAGAGCTGTATGTAGAGCAGGCAGTCGCTCAGTGGTATTGACCTTTTCAGCTTTAAATAATTTCTCAATTGAATGGGGAATTTCACAAGAAGAAGCCAACTTTATTAATAATTT
>CAIQCE010000147.1 GCA_903870185.1 uncultured Gammaproteobacteria bacterium | reverse complement strand
ATCTATAACCAATTGAATAAATTAATTAAGGTGCCTGGCTCCAAAATTCGCCACGCTTAAGACTTTTCGTAACTCATTGAACTAATATATATTTCATGTTCTATTAATATTGCCTTAAGAAATCTTTGCTATACTTTAAAAATATATTAAAGATGAGATTAATTGATGGCATACCACAATCAAGATAATAACAGTGAGCTTTCCGTTGTATCACGATGCCTTCTGATCTCAGCAGTGGTCATGTTGGTGCTGGCTGTGATAGGGCTAGTGGTTAAAGAAGCCTTTTCAACGAACGTAGTGGTAGAACGGTATATGCCTATTTTACTGACCATTTTAGGTTTGGTGATTTTAGGAGTTTTTGTCGCTCTATATGCTTCACAGATGAAGGATGATTTAGCGCCAGAAAGTGAAAAATCCGCATCTAATTCTCCTGATTTTCCAGCTCAAGTTTTCTTTGATTCTACTAAAGCAGTTCCAGTAACCGGTTTAGAAACAGGTCAACCTTCTAAGTCTCGAAAGACTGTAATTCGTTTTATTAATCAGGAACTAGGGTTTTCTGCTAAATCCAATATTTTAAAGCGTTCGCCTACTAGCGATATAATTAAAAGTGTTAAGGTCCCTCAAAAGATAGCGGCTTCTTCGGCTAATGCTCCAAAGCGCCTGCCCATTGCTGCTAAGACTGGAAATGCGAAGTTGCCTCAAAAGACAGCTGCTTCTTTGGCCGGTGCTCCAAAGCGCTCGCTCGTTGCGGCTAAGACCGGAAGTGTTAAGGGGCTTGGGCTTCAAAAGAAGACTGCTTTCAGTGCTCTAAAGCATTTATTTACTTCGGATAAGGCTAAAAGTGCTAAGGGGCTTCAAAAGAAAGCTTCTTCCAGCTCTCTAAAGCTCTCATCTACCACGGCCAAGACTAAAAGCATTAAGGGGCTTCAAAAGACGGTGGCTTCCAGTGCGTTAAAGAATTCATCTGCTGCGGCTAAGGCTAAAATTGTTAAAGGAGTTCAAAAGCGCTTGTCTGCCAAAGCTAAAATTCAAAGTGCTAAGAAGCTTCAAAAGAAGGCGGCTTCTCCACATAAACTGTTTAAAGATTCATCCGCTAAGAAGGAGACTCATGCGGCTAAAAGCCATAGTGCGTCAACGAAGAAATATGCCATGCTTAAAAAGCATCCCTAGCTCCCTATCTATTGGTATGAGCTAAGTCACTTTTCCTTGTCAGAGTGGTTGACACCGCTCTGGCAAGCCATCACAATAGGCCCCTGTTTTTAGAGTCTAATTATTGGGGTGTCGCCAAGCGGTAAGGCACAGGGTTTTGATCCCTGCATACCCAGGTTCGAATCCTGGCACCCCAGCCATTTTCTAATATTAACGCCCGGAGGGAAGATTGTGAGGAATGAATCCATAATCAAATTATTTTCTGGGAACTCTAATATATCCCTTTCTCAAAAAATTGCTTCCGCGCTTAACGAGCCTTTAGGTAAGGCGACTGTTGGAAAGTTTTCTGACGGTGAAACCATGGTCGAGATCCTCGAAAATGTTCGAGGCCAGCCGATTTTCTTGCTTCAGTCTATTTCAGAGCCGACCAATGATAATTTGATGGAGCTCATTATTATGGCGGATGCCCTTCGCCGAGCTTCTGCTACTAGCTTAACAGCGGTGGTGCCTTATTTTGGTTATGCGCGACAAGATCGACGGGTGCGTTCGGCTCGAGTGCCGATTAGTGCCAAAGTTGTGGCCGATATGATGGCCTCAGTGGGAATCAGTCGATTGATTACTGTGGATCTTCATGCCGATCAAATCCAAGGGTTTTTTGATATGCCGGTGGATAATATTTATGCCAGCACTCTTATGCTAGAGGAAGTTGAGCGTCTTCGGGATCCTAATATTACGGTCGTTTCTCCTGATGTCGGCGGGGTAGTTCGAGCTCGAGCCATTGCAAAGCGATTAAATGATACCGACTTGGCTATTATCGATAAAAGGCGTCCAGCGGCCAATCGCAGTGAGGTCATGAATGTAATCGGCGATGTGGAAGGCCGGAATTGCATTATCGTAGATGATATCGTCGATACGGCTGGCACACTTTGTCAGGCATCAGTCGCTTTGAAAAATAGAGGGGCAAAGACAGTCAAAGCCTATTGTACTCATCCTGTGCTATCAGGGCCTGCGATCAGTAATATTATGAATTCTTGTATAGATGAGGTTGTTGTTAGTGACACTATCCCTTTAAAGGAAGAAGCTCTCCAGTGTTCAAAAATTCGTCAGATTTCTATTAGTGGCTTAATTGCTGAGACGATCCGCCGAGTTATTGGGAATGAGTCTGTTAGTTCTCTCTTTGAATAGCATTCTTCTTAGCCAAAATAGCTGATTTCTAACACCCTAAAAAAGGGTGGTTTTTTTCAAAAAAATGGGTACAATGCCTGGTTCTATGGCTGCCAGGGGTCGAATTCGTCTGTGGTGCCATCACTGATTTGGAGAATATTATGTCTGTAAATATGCAAGTTGTAGCCGAAGTTCGCGCGGAAAGAGGAAAGGCTGAAAACCGCCGTTTACGTCGCTTGAAGGATAAAATTCCTGGGGTGGTTTATGGTGCAGGAAAAGAAAATCAATTTTTAGTCCTATCTCATAAAGATATGATGCTGGCTTTAGAGCATGAGTCGTTTTATTCACAAATTCTAACTTTGAATATTGGTTCTGCCCAAGAAAAAGTAGTGCTTAAGGACTTGCAGCGTCATCCTGTTAAAAATCGGCTATTGCATGTTGATTTCCTAAGAGTGGATCCTAAGGAAAAATTGAAGATGAATGTGCCTTTACACTTCGTTGGAGAAGAGGAATGTGAAGCCGTTAAAGATGGCGGAGTGATTACTCATTTAATGAATGAAGTGGAAATTAAGTGCTTGCCTGATAATTTGCCTGAGTTCATTGAAGTGGATGTTTCTAAATTAGAAATGGACTACTCTTTGCATCTTTCAGATCTTAAATTGCCCAAAGGCGTTGAGTTAGCGCATAAGACAGATGAGAATCATGACCACACGGTGGTTAATGTTCATTTACCAAGAGCCGCTAAAGAAGAAACAGAAGAAGCTCCCGTAGAAGCAGCTGATGCAGCGGAAGCTACAGCTGAAGCCGCAGAAAAAGCGGAATAAGCTCACTTGAGTGAAGGGATTCAGTTGATTGTGGGCCTGGGCAATCCAGGCCCCGAATATGCTAAGACTCGCCACAATGCGGGAGCATGGTTTGTTGAGGCGATAGCTAAGCAATCTGGAACTTCCCTTCGGCTAGAATCAAAGCTTCATGGGTTCACCGCCCTTACTGATTATTTTCCAACGCCTTGTCGATTATTTATTCCCACCACTTATATGAATGAAAGCGGTATTGCAGTGGCTGCTGTTGCTCGCTTTTATAAAATTGCTCCGGAAAATATTTTAATTGCACATGATGAATTAGATTTTGATCCGGGAGTGGCTAAGCTGAAAAAAGCGGGGGGGCATGGAGGGCATAATGGACTTCGAAGTTTGATAGGCCACCTTTCTGCGGATTTTTGGCGGTTAAGAGTTGGCATTGGTCATCCAGGCCATAAAGATCGGGTTCATGATTATGTCTTGTCTCCACCCTCTTTGTCAGATCAAAAAAAGATATTAGATAGCCTTGATGCTGCTATTGATGCAATGCCCTTGTTGATTCAAGGTAAGTCTGAAGAGGCGATGACTCAGTTACATTCGTAGGTTGGTGCTAGGCACGAGTGGCCAAACTTCATTAAACCTACGTCCGCCACCTTTTGGTGACTACTTGCCATTTTAAATAATTTTGTACCTGGAGTGAATTTGTTGCCGGGAATTATTGTAAATAGTGTTCCTATAAGAAATATTCTAAGTCTTCAATTTTGACACTCAGGGTTAGATCCCGTATCGTTCAATTCTTTTCTTAGCTGAGGAATTTAAAGATGGGGTTCAAGTGTGGGATCGTGGGTTTACCCAATGTTGGAAAATCAACTTTATTCAATGCTCTCACCAAAGCGGGCATCGAGGCGGCTAACTACCCTTTTTGTACCATCGAACCTAATATTGGGGTCGTACCTGTTCCCGACCCCAGGCTCTACGAATTGGCTAAATTAGCTAATTCACAACAAGCTCTGCCAGCTACCATGCAATTTGTGGATATTGCAGGGTTGGTGGCTGGTGCTGCTAAGGGCGAGGGCTTGGGAAATAAATTCTTAGCAAATATCCGTGAAACCCAGGCAATCGCTCATGTGGTCCGTTGTTTTGAAAACGATGATATTACCCATGTGAGTGGAAGGGTTGATCCCCTGGCGGATATCGCCACCATCGATACTGAGTTAGGTTTGGCCGATTTAGAATCCATCGAAAAAGCTTTGATCAAGTCGGCAAAAGACGCTAAAAGTGGTGATAAAGCAGCTAAATCAAAAGTAGCGTTACTTGAAAGATTGAAAGCTCATTTAAATACGGGAGCATTAGCTCGGAGTTTAGACCTGAGTTCAGAAGAACAGGAAATTCTCCCCGGCCTTCAGCTTTTAACAGGAAAGCCCACGCTTTATATCGCTAATGTGGACGAGGCTGGACTTCATGGAAATATTTATTTAGAGCGAGTTCAAGCTCATGCTGAAAAAGAAGGGGCTCGAGTTGTCGCAATTTGTGCATCTGTCGAGTCTGAAATTGCAGAATTAGAGCCTGAGGAACAGCAGGAATTTTTAGCGGGTTTAGATTTAGCTGAGCCTGGATTGAATCGAGTGATTCGAGCAGGATATGAGCTTTTAGGGCTGCAAACATATTTTACAGTGGGTCCAAAGGAAGCTCGGGCTTGGACGATTCATAAAGGCAGTACAGCTCCTCAATCAGCGGGGGTGATTCATACAGATTTTGAGAAGGGATTTATTCGAGCTGAAGTGATTGCCTTCACTGATTATATGACCTACAAAGGAGAGCAAGGGGCAAAGGAAGCTGGGAAATGGCGTCTTGAGGGTAAGGAATATATTGTTCAAGATGGCGAT
>CAIQCE010000146.1 GCA_903870185.1 uncultured Gammaproteobacteria bacterium | reverse complement strand
CTTCCATTACGGTAATGTTACGCAACAAAATACCAGATTATTTGATAGACTTATCCACAGTTGGTGGGTCCAAAATCAACTACCCGCCCTGGGTCAATATTCGATGCGAAGGGTGGGTCAAAATTCAATGCGATTCAACATCTAGTCCACCGAAAGAGGTTCAGCATTGCGTTGTTAAGTCAAAAACTGGTATCCCCTGTCAGAATCCTCCAGCATATGGATGTAGGTCCTGCGAAAAACATGGGGCACATAAATCTAGAAATGTCCTTAAAGGAACTAACCATCCACAATACAAACATGGAAGGCAGACAGCTGCAGCTAAAGCAGAACGAAAAGTAAATAGCCTGAGGCTAAGACATCTAATTAATCTCGGGAATCAAATAAATCTTTTTGGCAGGGAATTGAAGATAACTGGAAGACCGCCCAGTAATTATGTAAAGCTAGATACTTGTAATGATGACTAACAAATTATCTGTCTAAGTTATTTACATCCTCTTTTACAACACTCTTATATAGACCAGCTATATCTTTTAATTTAATTCTGAATTGACTACGTCGCTTTACAGCAGGCCTTTCTGCGCTAATATTTTCAACCTTAATTCCAGGATCGTAATAAATTTTCTGATCCTTGATGGCTTTAGTAAATAGCAAAGGATCCGTACCCTCGCATAAGAAAACTTCTGCCCCATAAGAATATTGATTTTCAGGGGATGTCCTATGTTGACTTGGTACATAAACAGCATTTTGGTGCTTTCTATTCCAGTGACTTAATATGCCCGAAAAAGACCAAGATGCGGCAACTTCACCCGTAATAGAAACTAGAGATATACCCCCATCAGAATCGGTGATTTTATTTTTGTCAAAATCATAGCCAACTAATTCCATAGTTAAATTTGTAGTAGGGTGTTTTCGTCCGCAGTAATGTATACCTCCAAAGTTCATTCTATCTACCCTCCCCGCCCTATCAGGGTAGCCATAGCGCTCAACAAACTCTTTGACTCCCCTTTCAACATAAAAACCACCATTAGGCTCAGGCGTCATCAACGTCAAAACATTTTGACCATACTGCTTAATTTCCCAGCCTAAAAAATCAGGCTCAGAACGACCATTTGGAATAATGCCAAATTGAGCTTCTAACGTATATCCCCCGCATTGCGGAGCAGAACAAACTATCAAGTCACCATTTGCATTAAGCCTTCGTGAATCAATCCAGCCTAAATTGTTTATTCTAGAAAGCTCCCTAAGTAAAATCTGCTTGGAATCGCCATCACCCTCTAGCTCTTTAGAAAGAGTTATTTTTCTAAAAATTGAGGTAACTTCAGGGTATACATCTTGAGTCTCTAAAAACTCTTTTGCTATTGAATGTGCACCATCAAAAACAGCGCCAATAATTCTTGATCCGTCACCAACACCTAGAAATAAAACTCTACTAGGAAGTCTAGACATCATGAGGTCTCTTGCAGATTGAATTTTTAACCTGTCCGAGCCTTTAATAAAACCAGAAAACCTAATCTCAGGATACTGTGGATAAAGAATTAATTGGGCACTAGGGGCCTTAACTAATTCGCAATCATCGCCAAGCCAAAAAAAATTTAAAGGGGCTTTAAAAATAGCATTTGTGCCACTAGGATCAGACTCAATTTCACCCATGGGAAATAAGTTAAGAGCCTCAAAACCAGGCCCAAAATAGACTTGATTTTTTGAATTGTCGTTAGGAGAAAGAATCTTCACGTAAAGTCTACTAATCCCACGGTCAGAATAGAACCGCTTTAAATCAGCAAAATTATTTATCATTATTTTCTTTATTAATCAATAGTTTATGATGATTCTTTGTATACATATCAAATATATATACAATTTTATTGAAACTATACATATAATAAACATGCTATGAATACAAAAAATACAACTAAAAAGCGAGATCCAAGGGAGAAATTCGTAGAACTTGCAAATAAACGTGTAACTAAGACCATAAAGGATCTTAGGCTAATTGGAAACCTAGCCAATAGACGGGCTTATACCTATACAGACAATGATTCAAAAAAAATTATTCGAGCATTGCAGCGAGAGCTCGATATTGTCAAGGGCAGGTTTAAGGGCGACGAGACCGATGATGACGCAATATTTAATCTCTAGGAAGAGAAAATGAACTACAGCTGGAAATTTCCACTAACCCAAGCTTATGTAAAAAGAGGCAGGGGAACTGTTATTGACAACTTTAATCAGGAAGACAAAACTGGTTTAGAAATTCTTGTTAGAGAAGCATTACAAAATTCGTTAGATGCTGCGCTTCCAACCACAAAAACAATTCAAGTTGAGGTAAAGGTTCTACAAAAAGAGGAATTTGATAATCAATACTTAAAAAATATACTTACACCAGAGTATCTATCACGATTGAAAAGTACAGGGAGCGGGAGCAACATTGATATGTTGAACCCATCAGTATTGGTAATTGAAGATTTTGGCACTATCGGTTTAATTGGCGACTACCTAGATAATGATGCTGATGGCCCCAAAGAAAATTGGAATGCATTTTGGCATACAGAAGGTGAAGGCTCTAAAGGCTCAATAAAGGGCTCCAATGGAGGGGCGGGACAAGGAAAAATTACATATATTCAAATTGGCTCTGCAAGATGCGTATTTGGATTAACACTACGAAGTTCTGATAACAAAACTCTACTTATGGGTAGATCAGAATTTATAGGTACATATAGGTATGAGAGCGATAAATATCTAAAAGACTCCTATTGGGGAGTACATAGCAGCAATGCTCCACATCCAATAACTGATGAAGGTTCCTTAAAGGAATTTATAAAGGCATTTGATTTAAAAAGGAATGGGGAGCCTGGACTAAGCTTGGTAATCCCCTTCCCATTTGAATTAAAAATTGATGAAATCAAAAAAACTATTATCTCGGAATACTATTTCTCAATTGCAAGTGGAAGATTAAGTGTAAGAATAGGTTCGGCACTTATTGAAGAAAAAAACATAGATCAAATTGCCGATGATATCTTTACAGACCAAGATGCTAGGGATCGTAAATCAAGTTTTACCAAAGCGTTTAGAAAACTAGTTAGAACAGCTATTGAGCTTACCAAAAAGAATTCGCCCTCCGCAGAATTAATTGTCGGCTGGAACAAGGATCAAACCTTAAAAGAAACTTCAATAAAAAACGGAAATATTGATGACTTAAGAGAGTTGGTGGATAAGGAGGAGATAGTACACATTAGATGTCCCATCCAAATAACCCCAAGAAATGATAAGCCTGTTGATTCTTACTTTGATGTATTCATACAGGTTCCAGAGGACCTTGAGAAAGTCGAAGAGGCCTACATTAGAAAAGACTTACTTATTGGTTCAGAGGCTCACTTAACCAAAAGTTCTTATCTTCAAAAAGCCAGAGCTCTCACGCTAGTATCAGACCCAGCTCTTTCCTCTTTTTTGGTAGATGCTGAAGAAGCAACCCACTTGAAGTGGAACTCCAAGAGAGAGAAAGTAAGGGATGCGTATCGTGATGCGGCAACTACCCTCTCTGCCATCAGGCAGGCAGCACCAAGAATACTATCTTTGTTGACAAATAGCGGGGGTAAGCTAGATATGAAGGCCCTTGCAAAATATTTCACAAAACCATCCGACGATAGCAAAAAAAAGGGGCCAGGCAAACCAACTCCTAGGTCCCCTGACATAAAACCACCTGTGATCATCGTTCCTGAGTCATCAAAAAAACCTTTTACACTAAGCACTACACCAGACTCTGTTCGCATTCTGCCAAATAAAAAATTCTCAGATAATAAGTCTGACTATCTTTCAAGTTGCACCATTGAAATTGCCTACGAAGGCTTAGATCAAAACCCTTTTAAGAATTATGATCCATTTGACTTTGATCTGGGCGATGGAAAAGCACATCAATTTCTAGCAAAAAACGTTTCAATCAAAGAGAGAAAGAATAATAAAGTTCATTTTGAGGTAATAGATCCAGATTTCTTCTTGGAGATTCAGGGGTTTGATCCTAATCTTAGATTTTTTGCTAGATTAAATTATGAGCAAAAATCATGAAAAGACTATCAGCTAGAAGTAATCCCACCAATTTAAAAGAATTAGATAGGAAACTAATATCAATATCTACCTTTGTAGAAAAGGGATTGCTACATTTTAAAATTGATAAGCTCGATCTAGGCGAGAGCTCTCTTGAGGGTGATTTAGAAATTATCATCATTTCAGCAGCAGGAAACACTAGTAGAAGGATAAAAATCGGTACTGTTTCAAATTATTCCTTAGAAGATATATACGATCTATCCGACCTAGATTCATCTTCTACACTGAGATTTAGGTTATTAATTCACAAAGCAAATGACCCGAAATTAGTTGCTGTAATTGAAAAAATTACTCCTAATAATGATGAGCAAAGCGATAGCATCCTTCCAATGAAACCTGCAGACCTTGGTCAGCGTCTTTGGAAACTTGAAACTGCTGAAAATGAAGGTCCAGTTCTGCTATTTAATTCAAATGTTTTTCCAAGTGCAGCTGGCACAGAAAATTTCTTACCATTTGCATCCCTAGTTCTCCCTGATGCATTAAGACAGGTAATGCTCTTCATTGCTAATGATCCAGATAAATTAGAGGATGAAGATGACGCTTGGTATCCCTGGGGGAAATGGCTGGATGAAATTGGTGCAGACCGCCCTCCCGCTGATACTGAAGATGATTTAGAAAAAAACCCCTGGTGCGAAGAGGTGGTTGAAATTTTCTGTAATTTGCATAAATTTTCCGACAATCTGAATGTTTTTATAAAGAGCACTTCTGAAAATGATTAATGTCCGCGTTCTAAATTCTGAGGGCCTTGCTAGACTGACCAATTGGCTTGAAAACCCTGCTAGCGAATTTCCAAATCACCTCCTTAACGCTGATGCTTACAGCGATGTTCTGAGTGATTTATTAATAGACGAGCACAAAGAATTCGAGTCAAGACTAAAGCTTGGTGAATATCTTAATGAAGTATTCAAAAATTTAACCTTCAATGAAATTATGTCATTGAAATATGATGGTCTGTGGGCTTGGATTTCAATGCTTTATTTTGACCAACTAACTCAAAAAGGTATTCGCCGAAAAGAGCACTATGTTGTTGTTAGGAAAGGCTCTACTGGCTCTCTGGCTTATAGAAATGCCCCAAGAACATCATATGAACTTTTTTATATTCATGGTGAGAGTGCAAAGATTTGCTTGTCAGGATCGATTGCAACTATGGGTGACCTTACAGAACAGCTAGCGTCAAGACAGGCGATATCACATAACAAAGGTTTTTTTAATACTGCTGCTGATCTTTATATTAAGAATGGGAAGCTAGTTTCTGGAGCATCATCTAAACCCAAGCCTCCAAAATTGCGCCTTCCAAATGATAGAGCTGGATTTGGAAGTGTCAGAAGACTGGCAATAGCACTTCAACGCTTGGATATGACTTATGACACTGAAGAAATGAATCCTGAAGATATAAAACAAGTACTTCCTAAAGAATTCAATAAATTTTCATTACGGCAATAAGCCTTCTTAATCTTTAAGGGCCATAATGTGCGGCTTCATAATTCTAGCTATCTCAGACACAACGGGCACAACCACGGAATTGCCAAATTGTTTATAGGCTGGCGTATCCGCAACTACAATATTGAAGTGCCTATCATCTGAATCAAACCCCATTAATCTGGCGCATTCACGAGGGGTTAATCGTCTAGGGTTTTTATTTGCCCCCCGATTTATCAGAATCTCAGAACCGTCCTTATAGTATCTAGCGGACAATGTCCTAGAGGTATCATTCTTTCCAACCAATCCAAAACCGAAACCATTGCCCTGCGCTTTGTGTTTAGCAGCATATCCCTGTAGATACTCCCACAGCTTATCGCTCAAGACATACTTAGATGAAACTCTTCCACTTTTGCCAGTGGTGTATGGCTCTTCAGCCTCCTCAGTTCCATTTTGAGGATGCAAGATTACACTCATTTTTTTAGAGGATGGATCAGGCGCATTAAATTCATTCCAATCAAATGGAACATCCTCTCTAAAGCCAACTATATAAATTCGTTCTCGATGCTGAGGGACAAACCCTTTTGCATCAATTACTTTCGGAAATATCTTGTACTTCAACTCATTTTCCAAAACATTTTGAATCACCCTAAAAGTGTTACCCTTATCGTGACTTCGCAAGTTTTTTACATTCTCCAGTAAAAATGCTGCAGGCCTTCTCTTTTTTATAATTTTGGCAATATCAAAAAACAAGGTTCCCTGAGCATCACAAGCAAACCCATGCGATCTACCCATTGAATTTTTTTTACTTACACCAGCTATTGAAAATGGTTGGCAAGGAAAACCTGCTACTAAGAGATCATGGTTTGGTAAGAGATTCCAGTTTTCTTTATCAGTAACCTCATGAATATCACCTATTAATGTGTGATTCTCCATTGGAAAATTTGCGCAATATGTCTTTTGTGCTGAGGGATCCCATTCTGATGTAAAAATACATTCACCGCCCACACTTTCAATCCCTAATCGAGTCCCGCCAATTCCAGCAAAAAGGTCAATAAAAGTAAAATCTTTGGCGACGGCAATAACTGGCGCTGATGGCGAACTGTTATGAAGCAAATATAAAAGAGCCATCTTGTCGGTTACGCTCAAACCGCCCTTTTCCCAGCGAGAAATTACTCTCGGATCAACCTGCAGCTTTTTGGCAAGCTCAGATTTTTTAAATCTGCGGTTGATTTCCGCTAAAACTAGAGTGTCTGGTGATGCTAAGTCCATATAAGGTGCCAAAAAGGGATTAATTCATACCATTATGGCACTTTTTTATCCCAGGGGGTATATGAAGTAAATGAAGCTGATAGCTAATACCCGATTATTAGAACGCCCTTTAGCTCTGTCTTTAATCTTCCGCTAGCGTACAAAGTATCGAAGAAATTACAAACAGTCTCATAGTCAAATTGGCCTCGATAAATTTGTCTTACAGCAATCCCTAAGTACTCAACATCTACCATTACACAAGCTTGGAAATAATCTTTCAAAAATTGATAATTGGTAACTGCCCTTCCCGCCTCCACTTCTAAAACATATTTCTCTGATGGGTTATAGGCATCAGCATCAAAAGCCTGAAGTGGTTTACCTCTTTCCCCAAATAGAACAGGAACATGAATTTTTTCAGATTTTCTTTTTCCAGCTTCAACTTGAAATCCACACTTAATTAGATCTTGCGCAATCTTTTCTAAAACCGAATTACTGTGTGAGTCAGTTTGCCCACTTCCAATAAGGTGATTGTTTAACTCTGAAGAAATTTCCTTTTCATGCTTTTCAAAGGCGTTTACCAAGCTAAGCCCCGCCTTTGTAATTGGTTTATTTCTAGGGAAACTTATCCACTTAATCATTTATAGTCTTTTCATAATGAAATATGTATTCATAAACTGTATTTTGAAATTAGTAGCTTTTACGGTCAATAACATTGAGTTAGGCCACCGTTAGTTATGCAATTAACCATTCTCCCCCCTGGCATCTGGATGAGCTGAGAATTTGAGGGATTAGCAGGTCTAATCGGGGCACCCGTTCCAGCCCCAAGAACAGCATCAGTTGGGGATTGCCCATTTAACATTCTTAGGGACTGGTCTAAGGCTCGCTGATTATTAGCCCTTTTAATTTCTCTCCTCTGCATAGCAATCTGTTCTTCATAAAGACGATTTTGCTCATCAAATTGAGATCGCTGCATTTGGGCATTTTGTCTAGCTATATCTATTTGCTGCCTACACTTTGCATAATCAGATGTTTTTGGCTTGAACCCATAGCCCCTACAAGTAGAATCATCTGGATTGTCTGAAGCTACGTTGACATCCTTTCGCTCCAGAAGCTCAAGTACACAATTTGCAAATGCTTCCGTCTTTTTTTTGAACCCAATGCTTGAGCATGTTTTTTCTTCGATAGAGGTATCCAAACCATAAGCGTTAAAGCTAGTTAAGGTGACGGCAAATATTATTTTTATTTTGATAGCTGAAGTACGCATTTTCCAAAACCTTCGGTTCCAGTTTTAAATCCTAAGTTCGTACATTTCTCTTTTGCCTCATCCAAGGAGACAGTAGGCGCTGGAGGTGTATAGGAAGGTTGATGTGGAGGAATAAATGGCTGATCTTTAACGCAATCAAAGTTGTAATAGTTATATTCAGATCCACAGAGTAGCATGCAACCATCTTTTTTATTTCTCAAAACAGCATTAGCGCCATATTGTCTGCAGTAAGTCCTAGCCTGATTCATAACCTCCGCATATCCAGAGCCACCCATGAAGTGATCTTGGATTACAACACTTGAGCTATTGCTTTCACCACCCCTAATAGAAGTGCAGCCTACCAAAATTGAGATCAAACAGAAGTTTAGAAATTTAATTAGGCGCATTTGTTAATTCTACGCATTATTTAAGCAAATCTAGGTATAGCTGAGGGGCTTGGGTCCCAAACAAAAAACGGGGGGGTGGGGGTGTAGGGTGTATCAAATCTAGAAAAAAGCTAAGGGGTACGCCTCTAAAATAATAAAAGCATACTTAACTTGGTCAAATATTGGTCAAATGAATGACAAATCTG
>CAIQCE010000145.1 GCA_903870185.1 uncultured Gammaproteobacteria bacterium | reverse complement strand
TTATCTAGGACTAGACTGAATTACTTATAATCTAGGGCTGAAATCGCAAATGGAAGAGTGGCAGAGCGGTTGAATGCACCAGTCTTGAAAACTGGCGAGGATGAAAGTCCTCCGTGAGTTCGAATCTCACCTCTTCCGCCAAAGTCAATGGTATTTGCAGGGTTTGTTGGGTAGAAGCAACCCTGTTACTCCAATAGTTACCACAGCCCAATTTGGCTATTGGTCGTCCAACAATCTAAAACATCAATTTTTACAAGTTTGGCTAACAATTTGGGCATCAAGCCACTTAGGCGAGTACCCCATTCATTTACCACCCCAAAGAAAAAATCAAAATTTGGGTTAATGAACCCTGAAGGTTATGATTATCAGAGCTATTTCGGGGGTATCGATGCAACTGCCAGCACAATCATTTGAAAAAGAACATATTTCCACATATTCCAAATATGTAGGGTTGCCATTAAATATTGAAGGCAAGAATGGCGAAAAGCTTATACCAGAGGAAAATCTTAATGCGCAGCAGGTCATTAAAGATGCGCATAGGTTAGTAAAGATTTGGGCTGAAAGGGTTAGAGATAAGACATTTCCTGGGGGTTCTGATCCAAATCGAAAAATAACAGCAACCAATCAAAGAGGAAACTTTAGGGATTATTTACCCCAGACTTTTTATCCAGACAAAAATCACCCAAGTGTTTTGATGTATTGGATTTATTTGTGGTGCGATAAAGAATCGACTGATAAGAATGTTTATTTCCGTGTTTTGTTAGGGCTTAATGATGATCAGGCTGACCGACCACTTAAGAAAAAATTTGACGAATTTAAAAATAGCTTAGGCGGTCCAAATTCTCTGACAAAAATGCTTCCAGGAAATGATGGGGCAAATATGTCAATGGATCAGTTGGTAGATTGGGCAGAAAAATCTATAAAGGATTTGCCCGTAACTTATGAAAAAGTTAGGGAAGCTCTAGAACCTGAGATAACTAGCTGTGAAAATGAGCTTTACTCAACATCTGGTTATTGGCTAGAAAAGTGCGATGTTAAAGGCAGGGTTGATAGAGAAGCTGGCGAATATAAGCTCGGTGATTACTTATGGTCACCCCAGGTTAGCGAAGATGGGAAAGACATATACGTAAATATGACCAAAGCTAAGCCTGGAGATGTGGTATTTCATTTAATTGATAGAAATGAAATCTCAGGGATTTCAATAGTTAATGATTTTGCAGATGAAACATTTATATGCCTTCCAGGTACAAAATGGGCTGGGCAAGCTGGATATGCAATTCCTTTGAAGGAATACATTCCGCTAGATCCATCAATGAATAGAGATGAAATCTTTAGCTATAAAAATGAGCTTTTAAAAATTCTAGAAGACAACAAAGGTCTTTTTTACAATAAAAAACTAGAGCTTAATCAAGGAAAATATTTAACAGAGCTTCCGGCCGAGTTGGTGCAGATATTTTCCAAAATTTACGATAAAAGGACTGGTAAACATCTACCGCATGTCCTCTTAGATGCTCCAAAAACATTGATAAAAGAAAGCTTGTCAGATATGGCGAATGAAATTAATGATTTTATGAAAGGGTTGTTCCTTGCGCCAAGTGAGTTTTCAGAAATCCTAAATTCATTTAGAAATAAGAAAAATTTAATTCTTCAAGGACCTCCAGGTAGTGGGAAATCATTCGTTGCCAAAAGATTGGCTTATGCACTATTGGGATCAAAAGATGATTCCAGGATTGAATCGATCCAATTTCATCAGTCTTACTCATACGAAGACTTTATGCAGGGCTATAGACCTAAAGAAGAGGGTGAGGGCTTTAATTTAAAGGATGGTGTTTTTTATCGTTTTTGTAAAAAGGCATCCCAAGATTTAACGAGAAGCTATGTATTCATAATTGACGAAATAAACAGAGGGAACTTGAGCAAAATTTTTGGCGAAGTTATGTTGCTCATTGAAAGTGATAAAAGAGGTCCAGAGTGGGGTGTTTCTCTTACTTATTCCAATGAGCTATCGCCTAAGTTCCATATCCCACCTAATCTTTTTATATTGGGAATGATGAATACTGCCGATAGATCCTTGGCGATGGTGGATTACGCATTAAGAAGGCGATTTGCATTTAAAGATATAGAGCCAGGCATTCTTACAACTCAATTTTCTGAATATCTTCAAGGTATGGATGTTGAAGCATCAATTGTGAGTAAGATCCAATCAAAAATTGGTGAATTGAATAAAAAAATAGAAACATCTAATGATCTAGGCGCTGGCTTCAGAATTGGACATAGCTTCTTTGTGCCTAATGGGAAGGTTTCGGATTCTAAGGTTTGGTATTCATCGGTCATCCAAAATGAAATAGCTCCTTTGTTAAGGGAGTATTGGTTTGATAAAAAGAAAAGCGAAGTCGACCAAGAAATTGAGCATCTTTTAGCCGATTAAATTGATTCCAATAAAAAACCTTTATTTCATACTTTGCTACTCATGGGGTAGGCTGGATGAGGGCGCTCTTGTTGATGTATCTGTGGATGAAATTAAAGCTCCCCAGGATTTATTAGCCAGGGTGCTTATAAATGGAACTAATAGGCTATTAAAAGAAGGGCTAGATAGAGGATATATTGAAGAGTTAGAGGAAACAGCTAGCTTGAGGGGAAAAATTGATTTCTCTGTTTCTATTAGAAAGATGTTATTTCATCAAGGTAAGGCCGCTGTCTTAGTTGATGATCTATCCCACAATATTCTTCACAATCAAATTTTAAAAACGACCATCAATACTCTAATAAAGAATGTTGAATTAGAACGCAAATTACATTCTGAATTACAAGTTATAGAAAGAAGTCTGCGTTCAGTGGATTTAATTAACTTGAATTCTGCAACTTTTAAACGAGTTCAACTTCACCAAAATAACTCTTTTTATTCATTTCTGATGAATGTTTGTGAGCTGATTTACCATAGCTCTCAACCTGATTCAGAAGGCGGAGAAGTGAAATTTAGAGATTTCACTAGGGATGAGGTAAAGATGAGAAAAGTATTTCAAGACTTTGTCCTCAATTTTTATAAGCTGAATCAATCAAAGTATTCTGTGGATCCAGAGAGATTACATTGGGATTCCGTGGATAGTGATGATGATTCCTGGATGTTTCCATTTATGTATACCGATGTAACGCTCTCATCCCCCAATAGAAAAATTGTTTTAGATACGAAGTACTACCAGGAAGCATTCCAAAATAATTGGGGTAAGCAGACTATTCGTAGCGACCATCTATATCAACTGAATACCTATCTAGACTATACAAAACCACCAATAAACCCAAATGCAAAATTAGATGGAATCCTTCTTTACCCAGCAACAAATGAAGAATTTACATTGAAGAAGAAAACCAGAGGTCATCAAATTATTGTTGCGGCTGTTGATTTGAGAAAAGATTGGAAAGCTATATCAAACAGATTATTGGAGTTAATAAACTAGATGTCTGGGTTGAATATCAAATCCTCAGCCTTGATAGGTGATGGTTTTGCTTGATTCGATCATCCTCTCAACTCTTCCTCTACCTTTTGAATAAATTTAGCCATTGTGAGATCAAATACAGGTGCGAGCTTTTGTATTGTTGCTAACGAGGGCTGTTTTTCCCCAAGCTCAAGCGAGCTTATAAATGTTCTGCGTAATCCAGCTTCAAAGCCTAATTGCTCTTGAGTAAGCTTTTTAGCTAATCTGAGCTTTCTGAGCGTGATTCCAAAGGCAGCGTCTAGATTCGTTGATTTCCCCATATATGTGGGGATTGTTCGTTTTTGACACCTTAAAGTCTTCCCACTATAGTAGGAATAACAGATAGAACCAATAACTATCAGGGGGTAGGTATGAAACGAATTCTGGTGTTAATTGGATTGCTGCTGTGTTTTACAGCAGCTTTCGCAGATACCTATGTCAATGGGTATTACAAAAGAGATGGAACTTATGTAAATGGATACACTCGTTCATCGCCAGATTCAACGAACTGGAATAACTATTCTACTCAGGGTAATTCAAATCCCTATACAGGCAATGAGGGCACGAAAGCTAGAGATTATTCGCCAGAAGCCAGTAGTTATGGGGGGGATCGAACTATCTATACAGGACCAAGAGGTGGGCAGTACTACATCAACGATAGCGGTCATAAAGTATATGTTCCAAAGCAGTAGATATTTCCTTGTTGCCTT
>CAIQCE010000144.1 GCA_903870185.1 uncultured Gammaproteobacteria bacterium | reverse complement strand
TGAATTTAAAAATAAAAATGTATTATTGGTCGATGATTCTATTGTCAGAGGAACTACTTCTAAAGAAATTATTCAAATGGCTCGAGATTCTGGAGCTAAGAAGGTTTATATTGCATCGGCAGCACCAGAGGTTCGTTTTCCTAATGTTTATGGAATCGATATGCCTGTTTCAGAAGACTTAATTGCTTATGGAAGGAATGAGGTTGAAATAGCAGAGCAAATTGGAGCGGATTGGGTGCTTTATCAAGATCTTCCTGATGTCTGTGCTGCAGTTAATCGTGCTGCACGTCCCAGCGCACAATTTATCGAGCGATTTGAGGATTCTGTTTTCACGGGTGACTATTTAACCCAAGATATCGATCAAGCTTATTTAGACCGTTTAAAAATTAGAAGGCGTGATCAAAAACAAAATATTGAAGTTGAAAATCAAAGCTGCATATTCTAAATGAAAAAAAATATTATTGCAGTAGCGCCCATGATGGCTTGGACAGATCGTCATTATCGGATGCTGATGCGTCTCATTACACAAGAAACTTTGCTATATACCGAAATGGTGACTGCACCTGCAATTTTGCATGGGGATCGTGAACGTCTTCTAGCTTATTCACCTGAAGAGCATCCTATTGCTTTACAGGTAGGAGGTTCCAATCCGAAAGAATTGTCTCAATGTGCTCGCATTGCAGAAGACTATGGTTATGATGAAATTAATTTGAATGTGGGTTGTCCGAGTGATCGGGTGCAATCCGGTCAATTTGGAGCTCGTTTAATGCTTCAGCCTAAATTGGTGGCTGAGTGTATAGAAGCGATGCGAGCTTCTGTCAAAATCCCCGTGACGGTGAAAACTCGAATAGGGGTTGATGAGCAAGATTCTTATGAGGCGCTGCAAAATTTTATTTGCTTTGTAATGGATGTCGGCTGTGATGATTTTATTATTCATGCACGGAAAGCTTGGTTGAGTGGTTTGAGTCCCAAAGAAAATCGTGAAGTACCACCTCTTCGGTATGATATCGTTTATCAGCTTAAGCAAGATTTTCCTTCTTTAGCGATCATGCTTAATGGCGGTGTTAAATCTTTAAAAGAAGCTCAAGAGCATCTTAAGTTTGTCGATGGTGTGATGTTAGGTAGAGCGGCTTATGAGCATCCTTATGTGCTATCTGGGGCTGATCAAGAATTTTATGGCAGTTCATCAATTTCACGTACTCAAGCTGAAGTGATAGAGGATTATTTGCCTTATATGGAAGCAGAGCTTAGAAAAGGAGTTCGGCTTCGAACTTTAACTCGTCATTTATTAGGTTTTTTTCAAGGTTTGCCGAGGGCTCGATTATGGAGGCGTTATTTAAGTGAGCATTCGGGTGATGAGGTGGCGGGTGTTGAAGTGGTGAGGGAGGCGTTGAAGCGGCTTGAGGTGTACGAATAACTTCGTGCTATAAATAATGTAGGGTGAGCAAAGCGACAGCGTGCCCACCAATCAACATATTCTTTTAGATTACGCCTTATCTTCAGCCTTTGTAGGGCGTGCAAACTTCTTATTGAAGCGTTCGATACGACCGCCTGCAGAGTTTCGCTTTTGCTGGCCTGTAAAGAATGGGTGGCATTTGGAGCAAATATCTAAATGCAGATCTTTGCCTAAAGTAGACCTGGTGCTAAATTTGTTTCCACAGCTACAAGTCACGTGGATCGCATCGTATGCGGGATGAATCTCTGGTTTCATGGGGTTCCCCTGATTTCTAAAAGCGAGCCAATATAGCTGAAACACAAGGTCTTGGCAATAGGTGAATGCATTATTCTCTGTACTGTTGTAATCATGAATGATGCTAGGTACTATAAGCGCCCATAGTTAGTCCCAATGCATATTTATCGGGATAATTGACGAGAATTAAGGAAGAATATGAACTTAAAAACAACTAAACATCACGGTGTATTTTGGTCTTGGTTTATTTGTTCATTGGGGGCAATATTTTATTGCTATGAGTACTTATTGCGAGTTTCACCAAGTGTGATGTCTCATCAGTTGATGGAGACCTATCATTTGAGTGGGACAGCCTTCGGCCATCTTTCGGCTATGTACTACTATATATATGTGCCTATGCAATTATTGGTAGGCTTGCTTTTAGACCGTTATGGGCCTAGACGCCTGCTAACTTTTGCTACCTTGTCTTGCTGTATTGGGATTTATTTGTTTGCCAGCTCCCACTTTCTTATTATGGCTCAATTAGGTCGCTTCCTAATGGGCTTTGGTTCGGCCTTTGCTTTTGTTGGGGCATTAAAGCTTGCGACGATCTGGTTACCTCCCACGCGTTTTGGATTGATTTCAGGGATTGCCTTGGCCTTAGGCATGATCGGCGGAATTCTAGGCGATATATTCCTGACCTTCTTAGTGGATCATTTAGGCTGGCGGCCTACCTGTCTTTGGGCGGCAGCATTTGGTGTGGGTTTGATGGTGGTCATTTATGCCGTTGTTCGCGATAAAAATGGAGATGTGAATTACCATGAGAAACCGGTTCAGCTTCATACCGCTAAATTAGCTTGGCCAGAGCTTTGGACGATTTTTAGAAACCCTCAGATTTGGATCAATGGTGCAATTGGTTGTTTGCTTTTCATGTCCTTATCCACCTTCGCTGAATTATGGCAAATCCCTTATCTTAAGCAAGGCCTCGGCTATTCTTCAGAATTAGCGGCTCAAGGTTCTTCCATGGTGTTCTTAGGGTGGGCGATTGGAGGGCCAATTGTTGGTTGGTTATCAGATTTCCTAAGAAGACGAGTGGTCTTGATGACAGTTGGGTCGGTGGTTTCAGCGATACTGATATCCATGGTTTTATACTTACCTAATATCCCCGTTAATTGGATAATGGTGATTTTCTTTGTTTCAGGTTTGTTTTCCTGTAGCCAGATTTTAATCTTCCCTGTGAGTCGTGAAATCAGTCCTCCTTCCTTGACAGGAACTGCTTTGGCAATCAGCAATATGTTCGTGATGTTAGGGGGATTATTTGTCCCTGTCGTCGGAATTGTTTTAGATCGTCTATGGGATGGAGCGATGGTCAATGGTGCTCCGGTTTATTCTTTAGCCAACTATCAAGTGGCTCTTTCTTTGCTACCTATTGGGTTGTTATTGGCGGCTTTATTAAGTTTGTTCTTGCGAGAAACTTATTGTAAGCAGTTGGAGGATTAATTTTGTAAACAAAAAAGGTGCCTGGCACCTTTTAGAGCTTTAGGTGCCTGGCACCTTTCAGCGACCAACTCTCCTAAGAATTCCTTAATAATTCTCCTATAAACTACCTCTGAGTCTATATTTATCTAAGGGGAATGTAATGAGCCAAATAGCAAGGGATGTTCGAAGAAGTTTAGCAGCTGTAAGAGAAGCGGTTCGTGTTGGAATTATAGCTTTTTGGCAAGGCTTGGTTTTCCTAGGTAATGGATTTCTTCGGTTGCTTTCACAAGCTGCTTCGTGGGTTTGGGCTATTATGAAAGCGGTTTACCGAGGATTTTTGGCTCCTCTTGTGGTTACAGCATTTAACGTTGTAGGTTATCTTTTCGATAAATTTCTATTTGGGGCTAAATCCCTTCGCCTCTACACAAAAGGCCCCTTAATTAATCATACACCAATTCCAGTGACTCGCGTTGCACAAACGGGATATGGTTGGGATCCTTATGAGCGCATGTCACCTGCAATTGATAATACTTTAGGTTTAGTATTAGGGTTGGGTTGTGGTTTTGTCGGTTATATCAATCTTTTCAGCATTAGTATTTATCGAGCATATTTTGCCACCTATAATTTATTAGGTTATGAGGTTCTTGGAAAAAATAGTACGCTTTGGCCTCAACATGAAGCAGCACAGGCCGAAGAAGGTCCTTACCCATTTTGGGTTAGAGTAGTATTTGGTGTTTTGAGTATTCCAGTTTGGATAGTACCTGTTTTGTTAACCAATATTGCTGATCTAGTGGCTTTTATTATAAAGAACAATTTCATTACCTTGATTCATACTCTCGCTAAATATTGGAATTTATTGGGTAAAGAAGGTGTTTTTGATTTTGGGGAGCCTCCTTGGGATGATCATCTCAGCCGTAATATGTTTTTAAGATTTGGTATTGGGCTTCCTGCTTTTATGCTCGGAGGTGTTATAAGTTTATTGACCAATTCACTGAATTTAATTTTCACTACGATTTGGTATTTTTTCGAATCAGCTCGTTTGAATTTTATTATTAATGCTAATTACCT
>CAIQCE010000143.1 GCA_903870185.1 uncultured Gammaproteobacteria bacterium | reverse complement strand
TAACTTTATAACCTTTATTTAAATTGAAGAAATAACATCGTTTCAAACAAAACTAAAAACCATAAGGTTTAAAGTACTATGAGAAACTTAACGCACTATAACAGAAAATTATGCCCAAGTCTGCATATAGATTCAAAAATGAATAAATTTCTTAAAAAAACCTTAAGGATTCTGTATCCAATTGATTATACAGGTATTTTAAGCTATTGTGACTGGATTTGCTGGATTTACTGCTGAATATGAATCAGCATTAATCTTAATTTCGGGTGTAATTGTAGCAAAAGTAACCAAGATTAGAGCAACAGGCAATAGACTATTAAACTTCATCATCAATCTCCTAAATCACACCATAGGGTGTTTTATAGGAAGTATAGTACAGGTCCTTTGATTATCAAGAATTGGCAATATAATAAAATCCGTTGTTATTCATATAGATAGGGTAAAGCAAGTTAGAAATATGCTATTTTTATAGGAAATCCCAGTTTTTATAAAAGAATCTATTAATCTGTAACAGGATAAATTGTAGATATTTAACCAATGTGCTCATTAAACTTGGGAATTTGGAAGGCCTGATAACATCGACAAATAAGCAGTATCGGAGCTGATCGGCTTCATTAATTGATTGATGCATTAAAGTATCATCAAAAATAAAAAAGGAATTATCATGCCAAAAATGCCGATGTTTACCCACTTGAATGTAAACATTTTCATTCTTAATAGGATTAAAGTTGTATAAAACTCTAAAGGTGGCTCTTAATGGGCCAAAATGAATGGAAGTAGATTGTCGCTTGTTAAATACCAAAACGCCTATGGTTTTTATATACTTAAATGATTTATGAAATTGATCGACCTTTAAAAAAGAATCAATATTTTTTCCATACCATTTAAAAAATACCATCCCTCTTTTTTTAGAGTGCATTTTTTCTTCTATTTTGTGTAAAACATCTTCTTTTGAAAAAATATCGAGCAAGTCATTAATTTCATCTTGATAATCCTTGGGTAAATCAGTCAATTTATAAATGCCTTTATTTTTATCTGAGAACAAATCAATCAATAAATTAAATGGCGAAAGAAGCCAAGTCAGCAATCCATTGCCAAAAAAATAACGATTAATGGATGGCCAATCAGACAGATTATTTCTTTTGAAATCAATGATGCCGCACGCAAGATAAAAGGTTCCAAGCTTTGGAAAGAAATAAATGAAGGCGAATAATGTGCACAATTTTATACAAGACTTTATTAATCGCTTCTGATTTTTATCCACTGATTAAATCCTTATAGAATTAAGAAGGCTATTAAAGCAAATTCCGAAATCATTAACAACTGTATGAGTCGCCTCTTGAAACTATTTTTTAGTTTTATTGCTGACTAACTTCTGCTTATGAGCTTTGGCTAGCATCTGTAAAATAATTTTATGCTCTGAACTCTCAGAGCTTAAAAGAGACAATATCTTTTCCCAATATCCAATAGCCTGCTGGTATTGACCTGCATTATAAGCACCGATTGCTAGCATATTGAGCGCATCCACATCATTAGAGTTGATTTTAATAACTTGCTGCAGAAGTATTGAAGAGGTTGAGTCTAATAATCGATTATGGGTAAAAAATAGTGCCTCAGCATAAGCGGTCATAATCACAGGATCATTTGGACTTAATTGATTTGCTTTTTTTAAGGCTAAATTGGCTTTTTGATAATATTGCTGATCCAAATATAATCGTCCAAGCAAATACCAGCCTTTTGCACTATCGGGATGAGCTTCAAGTCGTATTTTAAGTTGATCAATGACTTCGAGAGGTGATTTAAATTGTGAAAGTACTTTAGCAACCTCAGATGACTGCTTTCTCTCTTTTAAGTATTCGAATAATCTTGAATCATCACCTATCGCTTTATAAACCAATAATGAAAAAATAGGTAAAACCAGTGAAATAAAAATGGCTGTTTTTAGGCATCGATATTTTTTGAACATTAATGGCAAAATAGGGAATGCGATAGCAATAGCAGTCAAAATACCAATTATTATCCAGAATATTAAAGCCATTCTATTTTTTCCTATGACGATGAGATCGAAGTAAAATCAATAAAGGGCCCAAACCTAAGGCTAAAAACAATATGGGGGCGCCCCAAAGTAAAATAGTCTCAGCGTTGAGAGGTGGTTTAAACCGAATGAAATCACCATAACGTGAAGTTAAATAATCCATAATTTCTTGATTTGACTTCTCTTCTAAAATCATTTTATGGATTTTTTGCTTTAAATCATTTGCAAGTGGTGCATTAGAAGCTTCTAAAGTTTCATTTTGACAAACAAGGCAGCGAAGTTCTTTGGTTAAACAATCAAATTGCTCTTGCTGAGAATCGCTCTCAAAATGATAGCGCTCCCTTACAGTCGCGCTAGCAAAGAATGTGGTCAAGAGCAATACAAGTAGCACTGCATTCTTCATCTATTCATTCTCCAATCGTTTAATTAATGGCAGTAATTCAATCTTCCAAAGATCCTGAGAGATAGGTCCAACATGCTTGTAGCGAATCACCCCTTTTTTATCAATAATAAAACTTTCGGGTGTGCCATAAACTCCAAATTCAATCGCCAGTGTTCCATTTTTATCGAATAAAATTTCCTGATAAGGATTGCCATATTCCTCCAACCAATTTAAAGCTTTTTTTCTATGATCCTTATAGTCGAGGCCTATAAGATTGACTTGAGAGGTTGAGCTAATATCCATCAACACTGACTGCTCATCTAAACAAGCTAAACACCATGTCGCGAACACATTCAATAATGTTACTTTTCCTTTAAAGGTTTCTTGAGAAATCTCACAGGAAGGATTTCCTAAATTTTGAATTGCAAAATTAGGAGTTGACTGATTGATTAAGGGTGATTGAATAAGATGAGGGTTCGATTTCAATCCTTTCCAAAAAAATGAACCTAATACTAAAAATATAAATAATGGAATTACGAGTTTTAATGAATTTTTCATGATAAATTCTTTTTTCTAAATCGTCTATCCAATGCTCCCACAAGCCCACCTAGCAACATGAGAATACCGCCTCCCCAAATCCAACGGATAAATGGTTTATAATAAATTCTCATAGACCATGAGTTTTCCTCAAGTGGTATTCCCAATGCCACGTATAAATCTCTAAAAATCCCAGCTGAAATATCCGTCTTTGCTTTTGCTATTTTACCTTGATCATAAACTCGTTGCTCAGGATAGAGAATTGTCATTACGTGATTTTTTTCATAGACCATTACTTTCGCGATGACACCTTGATAGTTAGGGCCCTCAAGATTAGAAAGTCCTTCTAATTTGAATTGATATGGTCCAACAGTTACTCTATCCCCTACTTGCATACTCAAATTTTTCTCTTCACTATAACTACTTGTCAGAGTGATTCCTATGATGGTGATCGCAACACCGATATGAGCTAGCACCATAGCCCATCGACTTAATGGTAAACTTTTGAATTTCATTTTTTTAATATCAACCCATTGAACCAGCGCATTAAATGCAACCCAGAATGAGAGAAGCAACATCAATGAAACGATCCACTTAAAAGGTTTATGGGCTAATAAAGGTAAAAAAAGTGCTAAAATAGCGACAAAAATGAGCATGCGAATCAAATTATTCAATATGGACTTTTGAGTATATTCCCAATGAAGCTGAGGCCCTATTCCCATCAAAAATAAAAGAGGAATAGTGAGTGGAATAAAAACCGCATTGAAATAAGGATAGCCTACTGAAATTTTTTCTAATCCGATGCTGTCAATTAGTAATGGGTAAAGAGTTCCCAGCAATACTGTTAACATTGCCACAAATAAAATAAGATTATTAAATAATAAAAAACTTTCTCGTGAAGCATAGCTAAAATGGATTAAATTTGTCTTTAATGTTCGAGCCCTCCAAGCATAAACACCCAGGGAACCACCCACTATCAACATTAAATAGGCAAGTAAAAATTGACCTCTTTTGGGATCCACTGCAAAAGAATGTACCGAAATCAGTATTCCTGAGCGCACTAGGAAGGTACCTAATAAACTTAAAGCAAAGCTACAAATCGCCATAAATGCAGTCCATGCTTTAAATGCATTTCGCTTTTCAGTCACGATCAAACAATGAATTAATGCCGTACCCGATAACCATGGTAAAAATGAGGCGTTTTCAACGGGATCCCAGAACCACCAGCCACCCCAGCCTAATTCTCGATAGGCCCACCAACTACCCGCTACAATTCCATAGGTTAAGAAACACCAGGCAATTAAAGTCCAAGGTCGAGTCCACCGTGCCCAGAGTGAATTCAATTCACCACTAATCAACGCGGCGATAGCAAATGCAAACGCAACAGAAAATCCTACATAGCCCATGTATAACATGGGTGGGTGAATAATCAATCCTGGATCTTGCAAGAGAGGATTTAAATCACGACCATTTAATGGAACGTCTATTAATCGCTGAAATGGATCTGAAGTCAGTAATAAAAATAGATAAAATCCTGTGCTTACTATCGCCAATATCGATAAAATACGGGAAAGAAACGTGAGTGGGAGGTTTTTAGAAAACAAACTGACGGCAGTAGTCCAAAAACTTAAAATTAACACCCAGAGTAATAGTGAGCCTTCATGAGCTCCCCATACGGCACAAAATCGATAAATTAAAGGTAAATGCGAATTAGAGTTTTCAGCCACATATCGAATAGAAAAATCATTGTTAATAAAAGCAAAGGCTAATGCTAGAAAACTTAAACCAATAAAAAATGTCTGGCCAAATGCGCAATATCGACCACATTGCATATAGCCAACGCGGTTTTTAGAAGCTCCTATCATGGGAATAAAAATCTGAATCAGGCTGAGAGCAAGTGCTAAAATTAGCGAATAATGTCCAAGCTCAGGAATCATATATCCGATCATTCTGAACTTCCTTTAATTAGAGGAGGTCTATATTGTTCATCATGCTTAGCCAAAACTTCTTGAGCTTCTAATTGATTTTTTGAATTAACTTTTCCCTCTGCAATTATACCCTGCCCCTCTCTAAATAGAGTAGGTAGAATCCCATCATAGACGACTTCGATTTTGGATTGATAATCAGTCAGTATAAAACGGACTCTTAGTGAATGAGGCTCATGATGCACGCTGCCTTTGACCACTAACCCACCCACACGAATCATTTGATCCCTGCTAAGTGAAGCTTTTGATATCTGAGAAGGTGTTAAATAAAGATTAATATTTTGTTTAAGTGAATATAGAACGAGGCTCACCATTGTAGCGGTGCCTATTAGCAAAATCACAATGGCAATTAATCGATGTTTTCGTTTACTTCGCATAATTAAGAATGTTGACGTGTTATTAATAAAGCCATTAAATTTCGCCTAAGGCTTCGAAAACGCAAGACTGCTCGAATTAGTTGTATCCCTAGAATCAATATCACACTGGCATAACTGATCCAAATATAAAATCCATAACCACCCATTTCGAAAAAATGCCTCATTCAGTTAATTCCTGCATAATTCAAGTTTGACCCAACCAGTATTTCGCTCTCGGCTCAATAGTTCACGGCGAAGACTTAAAAGCAGCCACCAAAAAAAATAGAATCCAAATGCTAAAATCATCACCAACAATGGCTTCAACATTTCCCAATCCATGGTAGGCTTTGCCCACTGAAGTAAAGTAGCGCCCTGATGCAGTGTATGCCACCAGATTACGGAGTAATGAATGATCGGCAAATTGACACAACCTACTAGGGTAAGTACTCCAGTGATTTTCGATGCTTGCTGGGAATCTGGAATGGCTTTCCTTAGACTTATAATTCCAAGATAAACAAATAACAAGATTAACTCAGAACTAAGCCGGGCGTCCCAAATCCAATATGCCCCCCAGGTAGGCTTCCCCCATAGGGAACCTGTTAAAAGTGCCAAAAATGTCAATATGGCGCCCATTGGAGCCATAATTTCTGCTAGCATATCAGCTACTTTAATTTTCCAAACTAGAAATACAATGACTGTGAAACTCATCATCAAATAGATAAACAAAGAAAAGATAGCACAAGGGACATGGAGGTAAATGATTCTAAAGGCATCACCTTGCTGGTAGTCTGCTGGAGCCCAATAGAGCGCCCCTAGAAGACCCCAAATAGTAAATGCCACACAGGCAAAACCCACCCAAGGCAGAATTAAACCAGACCATTGATAACAGGTTTTGGGTGAGGCGAGTTTATGAATAAAATTCCACATCTTCAAGCTCATCGTTTAAGAGCTGGGGATTATATACCTATTTAACCTCAAGATGCGAATCCTGAGTCTTATCTTGAAAGGTTGTGTTGCGGGTGCCTTCAATTTAAGGCATCATACGTTGTTTTATTAACAAGGGTTTAAATCCGTATATTATGGCTAAAGAAGAATCGATAGAAATAGATGGGATTGTCATTGACTCCCTACCCAATACCACTTTTAAAGTAAAATTGGAAAATGGGCATATTGTTACCGCTCATATTTCAGGCAGGATGCGTAAACACTATATCCGAATTTTGACTGGTGATGCCGTCACGGTGGAGCTAACCCCTTATGACTTGACTCGAGGTCGAATCACTTATCGTGATATGGGCCGTAAGAAAAAAGGCGAAGAGGGAGAGGAAGCAACACCTGCGAAGACTCCTGCGGATTAAGATCAATAGTGGATGGTGGGCACGCTATGCTTTGCCCACCCTACATATTAGATAATTTCTGCTCTGCAATAGCCTATTCACTTTCTTTAATATCAAACTTCAACTGATTGTTTTTGAAACTTATTTTCGCAGTCACACCCTTTTCAGTCATAGTCCCGAATAACAACTCATCTACCAAAGGTTTCTTAATTTCTTCATCAATTAACCTTTGCAAAGGTCTGGCACCTAGGGCTGGATCATAGGCCCTTTCTTTTAAATATGTTTTAGCTGAGGCAGTTATAGAAAGTTTGATACCTTTTTCTTTCAAATTATGAGTTAGCTTTTTAATGTTTAAACTCACTATTTTCTCAATAGTATCTGATTCTAAAGGAGAAAATACTACAAC
>CAIQCE010000142.1 GCA_903870185.1 uncultured Gammaproteobacteria bacterium | reverse complement strand
TCTTTCCGAGCCAACTTCTTCCTTTTGACTTTTCAAAGCCCCCTTCAAATGAAAAATGATTCTTTGGGGTAATATCACCCTTAAACATTCTCCACAAAATCACACACAACATAATCGTACCAATCGTCACATGCATACAGTGAAATCCTGTCAGCATAAAGAAAGTGCTGCCATAAATCCCTGAACCCAAAGTTAAACCTTTCTCCATATAAGCAATCGTATACTCAGAAGCCTGCATACAGAGGAATGCTAGGCCTAGTAAGATCGTTGCAATCTGAAAGCCAATCATCAGCTTTTTACGGTTCTTCAATACCGCCCAATGAGCCACAGTAATGGTTCCACCACTCGTCAATAGAATCATTGTATTGATCGCAGGAATCCCCCAGGTCTCCATCACACTCTTAGGGCCATGGAATATTTCCGGGTTGGGCAATATCATCGTTGGCCAAGCAGAATCAAATTGAGGCCATAATAATAAATGCGTTATCTCTCCCTGACCAACTCCACCTAACCACGGCACTACAATCACACGCAAATAAAACAATGCGAAGAAAAAAGCTCCGAAAAACATGATCTCACTGAAAATAAACCAAATCATTCCCCATCGAAAGGAACGATCGACTTGTGGATCACTCAAAAGTCCCGCACGATTTTCTTTAATCACCGTGCCTAACCAACCGTGAAGCAAATAAATAAAAATTAAAAATCCGAAACTAAATAGATAAGGACCAAAAGCTTTTCCATGCATCCAATTCGCAGCACCTACCAAAATGCAGAATAGCGCCGTCGAACCAATGATGGGCCAATGGCTGGGTTCAGGTAGGTAGTAATTAGATTTTTCATGACTCATGGATTAAATCCTTCTTTTAGCAATTAATTAATACGCCCAGGCACGACCCCTTTAGGAACAGGCTTAGGATGCTTAATTTCAAACAATGTATAAGAGAGCGTCAGCTCTTCTATATCTTTCGGCAATTCATTATCCAAATGAAAAATAATTGGCATCGTCATAGACTCGCCCGCCTTCAAAGTTTGTTGAGTAAAACAAAAACATTGGGTTTTTTTCAAATGCTTTGCTGCAATCCCAGGTGTCACACTCGGGATGGCTTGAACAGTCATCGTACGACCGGAATTATTCTTCGCATAAAAACTCAAGCGCGCATCCTCACCGGGATGAACTTCCAATGAATGTGTCAGCGGCTTAAATTCCCAAGGCAAATAACTATTCATGGTGGTTAAGAATTCCACCTTGATCGTACGCGATTCATCGACAGTGACATCATTCGCGATACTATAATTCGCCGTTTTGCCATTGATGCCTAGCTGCTTGCATAACACGTTATAAACAGGAACCAATGCGTAACCGAATCCAAACATTCCGATCGCAGCCATTCCTAATTTTAGTGCTAATCGAGTATTTTTTTTCTGTTTACTGTTAGAGCTCATTCTAGTCTCATCAATTGCAATCAGTGAAACGGCACATGCTGGTCTTTAGCCGTATATACATAAGGTGTCGTGAATGTGTGGTAAGGCGCTGGCGTCTCAACTGCTTCCCACTCCAAACCATAAGCACCTTCCCATACTTGCTTCGTCGCTTTGGGGCCCGTCTTGATTGTTCTTAAAACATTCCATAAGAATATCAATTGAGAAAATCCAAAAATAAAAGCGCCGATACTCGCCAGCTCATTAAAATTCGTGAACTGCAAAGCATAATCAGGGATTCGTCGAGGCATGCCAGCTAACCCCAAGAAGTGCATCGGGAAAAAAGTAACATTCAAAGAAATCGTTGTGAGCCAAAAATGGATTTTTCCCCAACATTCGTTGTACATATGGCCGGTCCATTTTGGAATCCAATAATAAACGCCCGCCATTAAAGCAAAAATTGACCCAGGAATTAAGACATAATGAAAATGCGCGACCACAAAATAACTATCTTGATATTGAAAATCCGCTGGCACAATCGCCAACATTAATCCTGAAAATCC
>CAIQCE010000141.1 GCA_903870185.1 uncultured Gammaproteobacteria bacterium | reverse complement strand
CTTGGTATGATAACGAATGGGGCTTTTCTAACCGAATGTTAGATACTGCGAAAGCGATGATGGAAGCCACGATTTTGTAGGGCTGCTTTGTAGGTTGGTCTCAAGCGGAGCGCGGGCAACACTCTAACCAAATGAATGTTTTGTTAGGCCGCGCTGCGCTTGGCACTGAACGTGTAGGTTGGTGCCAAGCGTAGCGCGGCCCAACAACCCGTTCTTTTGTAATGCTAAGGCCGTCGTCCCGCGGCTTGACCGCGGGATCCATTAAACTAAGAGCAAACCAAATGAAATTTTTAAAAATGAAAGATCTAGATCTTAAAAATAAACGAGTATTGATTCGTGAAGATTTAAATGTACCGATGGATAAAGGTAGGATCACTCATGATGAACGAATCGAGAGAGCCTTGCCCACCATACGTTACGCGATTGAAGCAGGTGCTCGTATAATGGTGCTTTCACATCTAGGTCGTCCTACAGAAGGCGCTTATGATCCAGAGCTTTCTTTAGCGCCTGTCGCAGAGGCCTTGTCTAAGGCATTGTCTCAAAAGGTTGAGCTTTGGGATCATTGGTTGGATTCGAATGATATTCCAGAACCAGGGCAAGTTGTATTGTGTGAAAACGTGCGATTTCTTTCGGGCGAAAAATCCAATGATGCTGTTTTAGCGAAACGGATGGCGGAAAAATGTGATGTGTTTGTGATGGATGCTTTTGCAACGGCTCATCGGAAAGAAGCTTCTACCTATGGTGTGGCTGAATTTGCAAAAATAGCCTGTGCAGGTCCATTGTTGGAAACAGAGGTGGAAGCTTTAACGACTGCTTTCACACATCCGAAGCGACCTCTGGTCGCTATAGTCGGAGGCTCCAAAGTCTCTACAAAAATTCAATTGTTAGAATCGTTGATTCAGCAAGTGGATCAACTGATAGTCGGTGGTGGAATTGCGAATACTTTGTTGGCAGCAGCGGGATTTAATATTGGCCAATCTTTGTTTGAGCCGGATTGGGTTGAGCCTTCTAAACGATTATTGAAGTTAGCGGAAGAGCGTGGTGTTAAGATTCCTCTTGCTGTCGATGTAGTAGTGGCGAGAGAATTTTCGGAAACTTCACCTGCTGAAACTAAATCTATCGAATCTATTTCAAGTGAAGATAGAATTTTTGATATTGGTCCTTCGACTATTCAGCAGTATTTGCCGATTATTGCTGAAGCAGGTACGATCATTTGGAATGGTCCTGTGGGAATTTTTGAGTGGGAGGCCTTTAGTGAGGGCACTCGTGCCTTAGCCTTAGCGATTGCGAAGAGTTCTGCTTTTTCTGTTGCGGGGGGTGGAGATACTTTAGCCGCTCTGGATAAATTTAAGGTTCATCAAGATATTTCTTATGTCTCCACCGGTGGAGGTGCTTTTTTAGAGTTTATTGAAAATGGTAGTTTACCTGCGATCGATATTTTAGTGAAAAGGGCTCATTCATGACACATAGTTCAAAACCTTTGATTCGAAAAACCAAGATTATTGCAACCCTCGGCCCGGCAACAGATTCTTATGAGTCCATGACTCAATTGATCGAGGCAGGGGTCGATATCGTTAGACTTAATTTTTCTCATGGTCCTCATGAGGAGCATGCTCGGCGCATACAGCTCGTTCGACAAGTCGCTCAAGAGCAGAAAAAAATTGTCGGAATTCTAGCTGATTTGCAAGGACCTAAGATTCGAGTAGCATCTTTTAAATCAAAAAAAATTAATTTACTGGAAGGTACGCCTTTTATTTTGGATGCTGCATTAGCACCTGATGCGGGTGATGAATCTCAAGTTGGCATCGATTACAAACAGCTTCCACATGATGTTTTTGCTCACGATATATTATTATTGGACGATGGAAAAATAGTGTTGAATGTGGAAAAGGTGGAGGGTACTAAAATACATTGTCGCGTTTCGGTAGGCGGAGTACTTTCGAATCATAAAGGCATTAATAAAAAAGGTGGGGGTCTTTCGGCGAAGGCATTAACAGAGAAAGATAAGGAAGATCTTAAGTTTGTATTGGGATTGAATGTGGATTTTGTTGCGATTTCATTTCCACGTAATGCAGATGATATTAATGAGGCTCGTGAGTTGATCCGAGAGTACAATGGACAAGCTAATATCATCGCTAAAATTGAAAGAACCGAAGCGATGGCCGCTATCGATGAAATCATTGAGGCGAGTGATGGGGTGATGGTGGCTCGTGGAGATTTAGCTGTTGAGATCGGTGATGCGGAAGTGCCTGTTGCGCAAAAAGATATTATTCATAGAGCGAGAACACGTAATAAACCTGTGATCACAGCGACTCAGATGATGGAGTCGATGATCGAAAGTAGCGTTCCTACTCGTGCAGAAGTTTCAGATGTCGCTAATGCCGTTTTGGATAATACAGATGCAGTGATGCTCTCGGCGGAAACTGCTGTTGGGGCTCATCCTCATAAAGTAGTGGCTGCCATGGCAAGAGTTTGTTTGGTGGCAGAGTCACAGCCTTATGCTCAGCAATCACGTCATCGCGTAGAGTGCACCTTCAAGCGAGTGGATGAAGCGATTGCTATGGCGACGATGTATACCGCGAATCATTTAGATATTCGAGCAATAATTGCATTAACTGAATCAGGTGCAACCCCTTTGTGGATGTCTCGTATTCGAACAGCGATTCCCATTTACGCCTTGAGCCGTAATCAAAAAACCTTGGGGAAGGTGACTATGTGCCGAGGTGTTTATCCTTTGTTCTTTGATGTCACTCTTTGTAGCCGAGCACAGGTGAATGCTTCTGCTGTTAGAACATTAGAGGAAAAAGATTATGTTCGACATGGGGAGCGAGTCATTCTCACTAAGGGTGATAATATGGGTGTGGGTGGTGGTTCTAATGCGATGAAAATTTTAACTGTAGGACAGGTTTCATAATGGGAACTTGGACTTCAGTCTTTTATGCGCTTGGAATGGTATTAATGCTATGGCTTGTGGTTCGCTTGATAAAATCCAATCCACAAGCTTTTAGTCGAGCAAACTTATCACGTTCTACTACCACACTAGGTTTTTTAACGTTGATGATCATTGGGGTTGTCGCGCTGGGCGTCTTTTTTCTTAAACATTCATAATTAACAAGGAGAGTATCGTGTCATTAATTTCATTGAGACAAATGTTAGATCACGCAGCAGAGCATTCTTATGGGGTTCCTGCTTTTAATGTGAATAATTTGGAACAGATGCGAGCGATTATGATTGCGGCCGATCAAACCAATAGCCCTGTGATTGTGCAAGCATCAGCAGGTGCTCGTAAATATGCAGGTGCACCTTTTATTCGCGCGCTCATGTTAGCGGCGGTAGAAGAGTGGCCTCATATTCCAGTTTGTATGCATCAAGATCACGGTGCTTCTCCAGCGGTCTGCCAGCGTTCGATTCAGTTAGGATTTACTTCAGTGATGATGGATGGTTCTTTGGAAGCCGATATGAAAACTCCATCGAGCTTTGAATATAATGTAGAGACCACCAAGATGGCAGCTGATATGGCGCATGCCTGTGGTGTTTCTGTGGAAGGTGAATTGGGATGTTTGGGTTCATTGGAAAGTGGAATGGCAGGGGATGAAGATGGATCGGGTGCAGAAGGAAAATTATCACACGACCAACTCTTAACAGACCCAGAGCAAGCGGCTCAATTTGTGAAAGCGACTCAAGTCGATGCATTAGCAATTGCGATTGGAACGAGTCACGGCGCTTATAAATTTAAACGCCCACCGACAGGTGATGTATTAGACATTCAACGAATTAAAGAAATTCATGCACGCATTCCTGATACGCATTTGGTGATGCACGGTTCGTCTTCTGTTCCACAAGATTGGCTTGCGATTATCAATGAATTTGGTGGTGAGATTTCTGAGACTTATGGTGTGCCTGTAGAAGAAATTCAAGAAGGTATTAAACATGGGGTTCGAAAAATCAATATCGATACCGATCTTCGATTGGCATCAACTGGAGCGATTCGCCGTTTCTTGGCGAAAAATCCTGCTGAATTCGATCCTCGAAAATATTTGAATGAAACGGTTAAAGCGATGGTCGATATTTGTAAAGCTCGTTATGAATCTTTTGGTACAGCTGGGCAAGCGTCTAAGATTAAGGTTTTATCTTTGGAGGCGATGACGGCGAGATATTTGTCTGGTGAATTAGCTCCGCGGGTGAAGTAGGGTTGTGCCACTGCAGGTTGGTCCCAAGCGCAGCGCGGGCCAACATCTGGATTGTATAGCAGGACTATCTAAAATGTAGGGTGGGCAAAGCGTTAGCGTGCCCACCCTATATGATTAGATAGTCAACAGAAGAAATCAACGAACCATCGTCGGAGCAGAAGTCTCTGCTTCTTTGCAAAAAGCTTTCGCCCTCTGGCCCAGCGGCGTACGAGGACGTTTGCAAGCAAAAAGGCCGATGGCGCCGATCAACATTCCACCGCCCAGTGCAATTCCAGTGCCACACATGGCTGCACTTGGATCTGCTAAGCTGAGAGTTCCTGCCAGCGCCAAAGCACTAACCGTCATAAGCGCTATTCCAACAAGCGCTAATGCGGCTGCTATAAGGGTCCACGAAAAATCTCGATTATGGTGAAGTTTGCTGACTATGGTTTGATAGTGAGTGATATCAGCTAGAGTCGGTGTGCCCAGTAATTTTTTAGATTCCACTATTAAATAGGTTAGAGCAGAAATTTTGGCTGCTGATTTTGCACGGCTTCGAGCATAAGCGATTTCACTTTTTAAAAATTCCGCTTGAATTTTTAAATTGCTTTCAGCTGATGTTGATATCAGGGTGGCAAAGTCAGCAAAGTTCGTGTTGTATAGATTTTCAGCTGGAGAATTAATAGTTTTTACATAGTCTGCTTTTGTAAGTGATTGTTGAACTTCTATTGGTACTAAAATGATGGCTTTGTGGCTGTTGTTAGCAGTTTGTATGGTTGCTATATCTTTGGGCCTAG
>CAIQCE010000140.1 GCA_903870185.1 uncultured Gammaproteobacteria bacterium | reverse complement strand
TTTCTGCGACCACATCCCAACCAAAAACCAATTTAGAAATAGGTATAAAAAGATGTTGGTCAATCATTTTTTTTAAAGTAGCTTCAATGCTTCCTACTTTGGGTGACAATGACACTTCTATACCAAGCAGCTCTGTTCGCGCATTTGCCATGACCTCAAATTGTGCTTGATACTCCTTCAATAGCGTTAATATATCTTCTAGAGGTTCATAATCATGAGAATCTGATTCAGTTCTTTGAACGAGAATTTTTTCTAAAATTTTAATAAACGTAAACGCATGTATCACAGGTGCTTTTCGTACTATTACCTCTGCTACATTCAATGAAGTAGGGTTTTCTTGATCTGCACTTATAAAAGAAGGCATTACCTCTAACAGTAAGGTTGCTTTATCTTCATCAGGAAGCTCATTCAATCCCCCAAAAAAAACTTCCCATGCAGGCCGTTCGCTTTTAAGAATTTTCAAAAGTCTGTCTTTTTTGATTTCATCTAACATAATTTAACCTTTATAAAACTGCTTTATACTAACCTTCGAAGTGATTGATAAACCCCGCAAGAAATTTGGGGCTTTGAAAATAAAGCCCCATTGAATAATTTAATCACTATCTCATACTACCACTACCTGGCTGTGGAGATCCGCCATCTGGTGCTGCACCACCCTGTGCAGGCCCCGTTGCCAAAGATGGTGGGACCTTGTGATCCTGAGATGCGGAACGATGTCGTGTTGCAGCATCAGAAGTAGGAGATGCTCTGCCACCCTCTGATGCAGCAGAACTACGGCGCGCTGCTAGAGCAGAAGCAACGGGGGCGACACCAGGCACAGTCAATTTATTCTTTAAGCTTGGATCGACTTTACAAGCCTCGGCAAAAATCTTACCCAATCTTCCACCCTTTAACGCGCTTGGGTTCTCACTTAGGATCCGATCTAAGTCGTTTTTTTCACCGGAAGCAATGGCTTTACTCAATGCTTCAGCCGCAACCATTTTATCGAATTTATGCACACCACCTAAACTTTTTCCAAACCCACTAAAAAACCCTTCATTAGCTCGAGTTAATTGATAACGATTTAAACTTGCAAGTACTGCCTGCATCTTGGAATCTTGAGCCAAAACACAAACGCTTACTTTATTAGGCGTGCTTAAACGAAGATATTGATCATAAAGTTCAGCTAATGCCGGTTTTTTAAATCGATCAATAGCTCTTTGATCATTCTCAACTGGCTGTACTAGTGTAATTAGCTCAGTTCCTGCTAATTGAGAAATGGGGAGATTAATCAACTGTTTTAGATTTTTGCATAATTGAATTCTTATTTGAGATTCAATTACCCTTTCAGCAGCATGAGGATCACTTGGTATAAAATTTTCGCTTCTAAGTGGCGGAACACCTGCCCCTTGTATTACCTCTAATTCACGGGCCTTCTTGGCATCATTGATTAGCTGTGTTAGCTGTGGATGTCTATTTAAATCCTCTACAACTTTTGTACGTGCTTCAGCTGAACTTTGTTCACTAGCAAACGGGAGTTGTATCTTGTTTAAAATTGTTAAAAATTCCGCGAGATAAGCGGCTGGAGCGCACTGATGCAAAAAGTTAAAGAAGTTTCCTGGATGTTCGTCTATACCGGGATTTTCATAGTTCACATCATTGCGAATTAATAATGTTTTGGCTTCATCGAGTGGAAGTGCTTTCAATTGATTGAAAAATCCATCCCAGTCCGCATCAGTTTGTTTAAGCGCACCAATAATCTTATGGATATCATATCCATGCACTTCATGTTTAAAACTACCTAACTCAAATGGCATCTTTTCAACTCCTTTTCATTAATCCAGGTATACCAGTATAGGTGTGAAACCAGGACTTTACCATTTACCCATAAAAAAAGGGTCTGGCGCCAATGGCAGCAGACCCTCGAGTTGAACCTGTCTAATTAGCTTTTGCAGCTACTAGAACATTGCACAACTTTGACAAGCTTATAAACACCAGACAAGCCGATAAGGACATAAATCCCACGAGCGACATCAGGCATTTTTTCTAAGAAATGATGCACTAGATCTAGGGAAAACACTCCATACAAACCCCAGTTAATAGCACCCACTACGACTAATACTGTTACTACCCAATCAAGCGATGAACACTTTTTCATAACAACTCCTTGTTATCAATTGAGGAAACGAACCCTAACCATTATAGCAAAAAATTATTAAAAATCCAGTCGTTGGGTTTAACGGCGCCGAGGGGTATTTCGATCATCATCAAATAGCTTATCCTCGTATGTCCTATAATCCTCAGAATTTGGGTTAGCTAAATCCACTCTTCCAAGCCTTTCTTCTTTTTGCCTAAGCGCATTAAACTGACCAAAAAGTGCACCTAATTTCCCTTGGTTTAAGGCGAATTGTATCTTTGAATTTTCAACGCTATCAAAATCTTCTGGATAGCCTTTAATCATTCGAATTAAAGCATCGGCCGCAGCCACCTTATCAAATTTATTCCATCCTAATTGTGAACCTGTAAAAGTTGATCCCAATGCTCTTTTATTTCTATAATCTAATAATCGGTGCAACAAATCATTCTCGTCATCACTTAAAGTCACTCCAGCAGCAAGAGGCTCTTGATGGCATTGGAGTTTAGGAACCATAGCCCCAATACGAAGATAGGCATCGTATAATTTGGCCTTATAAGGGTCTCGAAGGAATTCATTCCTGTCATTGATAAAATACGAAGGGCTTGCACAAGTATTAAATAGTTGGGCTAATTTTGACTCACTTACCTCGTATTCCGGGCGAGAAAATTTTGATTGCTCTAGAACTTGAAAAAGCTCGTTGTTGCTTAAAAAGAAGGGGGATTTTAATTGATAGAGCGGCGTCTCAAGTAACCATCCGAAGGCATTTTCCATTTCCGAAATCCTCGTGTACTCCCAGCGCTCTTCCGTACCCACCATAGCCCCTCTTGCTGCATTAATTTCCTCGATAGCAGGCAACAGTGGCTTTAATTCATCGATGACTCTTTTGATTTCTTGAGCCTCATTTACATACAACTCCTGTTTTGCCATCAATATTTGTAGAGCATTATAGAATTTAATAGCATGACCTACTGGCACTCTTTGCAATAGCACTTGAGCCAAGCTTAATTTTGAGCTTTTATTTGATGGGAATGTGGTTGGATTAATAACAGGGGAGGCAGCCACCCCTTCTGGTGTTGCATCTACAGGGACAATCCTAAATGGCTTACCTTCAACCCCTGTATCCGTACTATTCAAAAGGGCTGCCGCCTGGGTAGGATTGAATTCAATAAGATCCAAAAGACCGGAAAGAAAAGTTTCCCAAGGATGAAGATGTTGCTCACGAAGAAGTTGCTTGGGGCTCTCAATATTAAATACATCAAACATCAGTTGGTCTCATCTGCTAATTTCAATAATCTATGAATTATAGAATAAACATTGAATGATAGCTAATAGGCTCTGGCAAGAAAATGAGTGTTAGGCCGCGCTGGCGCTTGGCACAAACCTACACAATATATAGCACGCAGGATATCAACCCCTTCAATTGCTTTCAAACTCAACTGGTGTAAGCTT
>CAIQCE010000139.1 GCA_903870185.1 uncultured Gammaproteobacteria bacterium | reverse complement strand
TTGCATTCTCCTTCCAAAGCGATTAAGATGGCATCCTTCAGCAAAGGCTGAACTTATTCTATTAATTTTTCTTACAGTGAAGGTGATTGTTTTTTATGCCAAGTATCGATATTCAAGAAAACTCTTCTTTTGACGTTGCTTTACGTCGATTCAAACGCTCTTGTGAAAAAGCCGGTATACCTGCTAAGTTGCGTCAAATTGAATTCTACGAAAAACCAACAACCAAGCGCAAACGTAAAAAGGCTGCTGCCGTTAAGCGTTTTGCCAAAAAACTTCAGAAAGAGCAGGAAACTTTAGACCGCGAACGAGTTCGCCACTAAGGGAACCCTATGACGACTGAAGGGCTAAAACAGCGAATCCAGAAAGATATGATTGCCGCCATGAAAGCAAAGGAAAGCTTTCGGCTGGGCAATATTCGCATGCTCCAAGCCGCTATTAAACAACGTGAAGTCGATGAACGAATCGAACTGGGCGATGCTGACATCCTCAATATTCTGAATAAGATGATTAAGCAGCGCCAAGAAGCGGCCACCCAATTTACCAACGCGGGTCGAACCGAGCTCGCTGAAAAAGAAAATGCTGAAATTGTCTTACTTCAAGAGTATATGCCAACCCCACTTTCTGAAGCTGAAGTCGATGCTTTGATCCAAACTGCCCTGAAAGCTACTGCTGCCAGTGGAATCAAGGATATGGCAAAAGTTATGACCCATCTTAAACCTGAGCTCCAAGGCCGAACCGATATGGCCGCTGTCAGCCAAAAAATCAAAAGTGCCTTAACTTAAACTCTTTTGATGTTCTCTTCCGAATGAAGCAGCAATACCAGGCTGATGTTGCTTATAGAATTTATAAATCTTCCCTAAATTACCCTGCCCTAATGCCTTACAATGCAGATTTATTTCATCTGACCCTAGCGGACGATTTTCTTTAATCGCTTCAGCTAAAATTCTCGCAGCATCTGTTTTCTCGGCTTTACTACAGCCACCAAATAAAGAGGAAAAACAATTGAAATAAATGGCGGGGTTTTTGCTTCTTTGCGCCTTATAGGCCAAGGTGATTCCATACAATAATGCCTGATAGCATTCACAATTATACGGCTTCTGTTTAATCTCAGCCAATGATTGACTAACACCACCACTTAACAAAAACATCCTCTGCTGGTCTCTTGGATCTAATTCATCAATTTTCGAACATCTCTCTCCTGAATCTATCGCTAAAAGTGATTTGATATATTCATCTCGAGTCTGTGGTACTGAACTATAAGAATGATTAGTTAATTGCTTTAATTCAGCTGGAGTTAATCCTTGCTCCAGAGCAGCAGAAATCGGTCTTGCAGCGAGAGGGGTAATTTGTCCATCATTAGCATCTTCACTTTTCGAACGCATCGCCTCTGTTACGATAGCTTGAGCCTGAACATTTGAACTCAAAAGAAACATGAGGGCATGAAGCTTCCTATCGTCTTTGTTTATGAGGGGTTTCAACCTCCCCTTTAAAGCCTCTAGAATAGCTAACTGATCCTTTTCTTCAGAATTATCCAAAAGTTGCATTAGATCCTGATAACTCTTAACCGATGCCTGCTCCGCATCCAATTGTTCTGTTGTTAATTTCGCCATCTGACCAGCCCCCACTTAATATTGAATCATAATCGATATTATTAAATAACATATTATCATTAAAGCAATATTAAGGATGCTTGTGCTTTACCGGGCAGGGTAAATCGGTACAATGGATTGATGAGCGGCCGCATACCCCAATCTTTCATTCAAGACCTGATCGCACGCACCGATTTAGTTGAAATCGTCCAGGCGCGGATTGCATTGACTCGCCGAGGCCATAATTACTTGGCTTGCTGCCCCTTCCACCATGAAAAAACCCCTTCTTTTTCTGTCAGCCAAGAAAAACAATTCTATTATTGCTTTGGATGCGGAGCCCACGGGAACGTAATTAGCTTCATCATGGAATTTGATCGACAAGATTTCATCGATGTCATCAAGGATCTCGCTGGCCGGAATGGCCTATCCCTGCCTGAAGAAGCTCAAATGGACCAAACCCCTTCACATGCAGAACTTTACCCCAGCATGGAAACTGCGACTGAATACTACGAACAGCAACTGCGCCTATCGCCTGAAGCTATCACCTATTTAAAGCAACGAGGCCTTACGGGAAAAATAGCCAAAGAATTTAGAGTCGGCTTCGCCCCTGCCCGCTGGGATGGTTTAACTGAATCTGCTGGAAAAGATTCGAAAACTCAGGCTCGACTTATTGAAAATGGACTTCTGATCCCTAAAGAAGGCCAACGCCCCCACGATCGCTTCCGCAATCGCATTATGTTTCCCATTCGAGATTCCCGAGGAAGAGTTATTGCCTTTGGAGGTCGAACAATTGAAAATGACCCAGCCAAATACCTCAATTCACCTGAAACTCCCATTTTCCATAAAGGGAGTGAGCTCTATGGACTCTACGAAGCGCGTCAGGCTTATCGACAATTAGCTCGCGTGTTGATTGTTGAAGGGTATATGGATGTAATTTCTCTAGCTCAGCATGATATCCGTTATGCTGTTGCCACTCTGGGAACAGCCACCAGCGCCAAGCATATCCAAAAGTTACTTCGCTATACTCAGGAACTGATTTTCTGCTTTGATGGAGACCGAGCCGGCCGACAAGCTGCCTGGAGAGCTCTGACAGTCACCCTACCCTTGATGAACGATGGTATTCAAGCCCGCTTCATGTTCCTTGAGGCCAATGAAGATCCTGACAGCATGGTGCAAAAAAAAGGAAAGGCTAATTTCGAGCAACTCATCAGCTCAGCCATCCCACTCTCTGAATTTTTCTTTAAAGAACTGAAAGAGCAAATCCCTCTAATTTCCCTCGATAGCAAAGCCCGCTATGCCAAAGAGGCTCAGGATTACTTAAAAGACCTCCCAACGGGTTTATTCCAACAGCTCATGAAAGATGAGCTCGCCCGAATTCTGGGCATAGAGAGCAGTGATATTGATCAACCTGCACGTCCTCCCAGGCCTAATGAAACCACATTGCTTAAAGCAGATAATGCTCAAAAATTGCATGCTGCATTAAAGCTAGCCATTGCTCTTTTGATTCAACAGCCTTCCCTTGCCCAAACAATTCCAGACATAAAATTTCTTAATGAATTGAATTTATTAGGGAAAAAGCTGTTTCTAGAATTGCTCGATATCTGTAAAAATAATCCTAAAATCACGGTAGGAGAGCTCCTATCAGAAACCAATGATCTTGCGAAGAGTCGCTGCATTGCTGAGCTCTCCTCCTGGCAACATCAAGTTTCTACTGAAGATCAGTCAACAGCCTTCATCGATGCTTTAAATTGCCTTGAACAACTCTATAAAGAACAACGTATTGGAACCTTAATCGAAAAATCCAAAGACATCCCTCTCACTGAGATTGAGAAAAATCAGCTACAAGAATGGCTTAAACAAAAATAGAGGCCAAAACCCAAATAAACCTTGGAATATCAAATAACTTAGCGTTATAATGCAACGCTTTGTAATCCTAGGCCAACCTAAAGGTCAGCGGTTTTTACAAAATTTGACCTTATAATTAATGAAATCACCCAAACTGGATAAGTGACTCAATGAGCAACGAAAATCAACAACAATCTGGTTTCAAAAAACTTATTGAAGAGGCAAAACGAAAAGGATATCTAATTCATGAAGATCTCCTGAATTTATTGCCCAACAACTATGTTGACCCTGAAAAAATGGAAGGCATCGTTAGTATCCTTAATGAAATGGGCATTAAAGTTTTTGAATTCACTCCTGATGCAAACACCCTGCTTTTAGCAGATGAAGGTACTTCAGAAGAACTCAGCGATGCAGCTGAAGTTCTTGCGACCGAAACGCGCGCCACCTCTGACCCTGTTCGTATGTATATGCGTGAAATGGGCAGCGTTGAACTTCTCACCCGAGAAGGTGAAATTGTTATTGCGAAAAGAATCGAAGATGGTATCAGACAAGTCTTGGGCGCTGTTGTTCAATACCCTGAAATTGTTCGATCTTTCATTAATCAATATAATGGAATCATTCAAAATCAAGGTCGTATTAGCGACTTAATCAGCGGATTCTTTGACGATTCAGCAGCACAAATCAACAATCCCAATAAAATGCCTCCTGCTGCAGCTCCTGTAGTTGCTAAAAAAGCAGAGAATGATGAAGAAGAGGAAGATGAAGAAGGCGGCACCACAGGCGGTGAAGACGACTTCATGGATAGCGGTCCAGACCCTGTCGAAACTGAAAAGAAAATGACAGAGCTTCAAAAACGTTTGCAAAAACTAGAGGCTTCTATTACAAAAAATGGCCGAGATCATAAGACAACCGCGAAATGCCAAAAAGAATTAGCTGAACAATTCTCGCTATTCAAATTGTCTATAAAAGAATTTACCAAACAAATTTCAAAATTGCGTGAAATGCTGAACCAAGTTCGCTCACAAGAACGCATTATTATGAAATATTGCGTCAATAAAGCAGGCACTCAACGAAAAGCATTCATCACTTCATTCCCGAATCATGAAACGGATGCTGATTGGTTAGATCGCTATATCAAAGAAAATGCTCCGCAAGCAAAAGCTTTAAAAGCATTCCGAACTGAAATTCAACGAGCTCAGAAAAAACTGATTCAGTTGGAAGAAAAGACGCTTTTATCCGTCAATGAAATTAAAGAAATTAACCGACGAGTTTCAATCGGCGAAGCAAAATCACGAAGAGCCAAAAAAGAAATGATCGAAGCCAACTTAAGGCTAGTAATTTCTATAGCGAAAAAATACACGAATCGTGGCTTACAATTCTTGGATTTAATTCAAGAAGGTAACATCGGCCTCATGAAAGCCGTTGATAAGTTTGAATATCGAAGAGGTTATAAGTTCTCAACTTATGCTACCTGGTGGATTCGCCAAGCGATTACTCGATCGATTGCCGATCAAGCACGAACAATTCGTATTCCCGTGCACATGATCGAAACAATCAATAAGCTGAATCGAATCACTCGACAAATTCTACAGGAAACGGGTATCGAACCTACTCCAGAAGAATTAGCCACCAAGATGGAAATGAGCGAAGAGAAAGTTCGAAAGGTATTAAAAATTGCTAAAGAACCTATCTCAATGGAAACACCCATTGGTGAAGATGAAGATTCCAATCTAGGTGATTTTATTGAAGATACGAACATGCAATCACCGATTGATTTCGCGACTTCATCAGGACTCAGCGAAGCGACTCAAGAAGTCCTAGCTTCCTTGACCCCTCGTGAAGCCAAGGTGCTCAGAATGCGATTTGGTATCGATATGAATACCGATCACACATTGGAAGAAGTCGGTAAGCAATTTGATGTCACAAGAGAACGTATTCGTCAGATTGAAGCTAAAGCACTGCGCAAGCTTAGACATCCTAGTCGAGCCGAAAAATTGCAAAGCTTTATTGAAAACGAAGATAAGTATCATTAATTTTTAAATGCCATGGACGGCATCCGAGTCAATTCGGGCCCATAGCTCAGCTGGTTAGAGCAGAGGACTCATAATCCTTTGGTCCTAGGTTCAAGTCCTAGTGGGCCCACCAAATTTCCCAAATAAAATCACGAAGTTAAGAAGTGCTAATTCTCTAAAAATGACACAGAAACCGATAAAATTTTTTCTGTGTCGAACATGTGTCGAATAATTATTTAAAAGACTACCAAGCTTCTTGTTAGGCAAAGCTTTTAAGAAGGTAGAGATTTACCAAGAGACCGCCCAGAATCCATCGATCACTTAATTTATAATATTATGATTCATAGTCAACAATCAGCCATAAGTAAACAATATGCTAAAAGATTACAGTTGGCTAAAAAGTCTATTAAGAAACTAGGCCAATTAGCTAATAATAACTAGATAAACAACCCTGCCAAGGTTGATGATTTACTTTATCACATAGGGGACGTACGTAAGTTGTCAAC
>CAIQCE010000138.1 GCA_903870185.1 uncultured Gammaproteobacteria bacterium | reverse complement strand
TTTAAAATTAAAAAAAGAAGGGGCTCCATCTAAATTGATTGCCAAATCACTCATGCAGTCTTTACATTCTGTATCATATGATATCGAATTTATAATGGTAGAAGATGTTGGATTTGAAGGTGCCTTAATATTGAAAGTCGCTCATCTAGCTAATCCAATATTAAATTTATTGATCTTAGAGTTAATCGCTCAATTGGGACTTGATATTTCAGTTAATTTATTAAGCCAAACTAGTATTAGTCATGACAATAAGAATTTCGGCCATTTTCTAGCTAAAAATCCAACTAAAGAATTAATATTACATTATTTGTCATTTTACGTTTGTGAATTACCCTCTTTTCTATTTGAATTAGACTTAAATAACGATCATTTTGGAACTTTATTGGCAAAAAATTCAGACCCTAATACCGTTTGTTTAGAATTGTATTTTTATCATTTAACTCAATTAAAATCCCAAGGGCTTATTACTCAAGCTCAGATAGATTCTGGAATGAAATCACGAAATATTGATGGACACTCTGTGATCAGTTTACTGGTCAAACGATATGCATACACTCGACCTGAGTTAATATTAAATTTAATACGGAATGGATTTTTCTCTAAATCAACGCTTGAAAAATTAGCCCGTTGCAATAGAGCAAAAGAGTTATTGGAACAATATATCAAAACATTAAGACCCGAGTTAAAAGCCGCACTCGATGTGGAAATTAAAGACAGAGCTTCAAATTTAGGCTATTTTTTCCGTGTCAAACGAGGATGGTTTAAGACCTCTGAAGAAAGTGGAACCCTAGGAAGATTACTCCATGGCTCTGTGTTTGTTGCAAAACGAAAAGCTACCAACACCCCCCAGCCTTCTACAGAAGTTGAGATGAAGCCGATGGGCGTTTCGAGGGTTTTGTAGGTTAGTGCCAAGCGCAGCGCGGCCTAACAAATCAACGGTAAATAGTGTAGGTCGGCGCTAAGCCCTGCATTGGCGCTTTGATAAAATACCTGATGAATTTGATGCAGGGCGAGCCCGACAATCTCGTTCTTTTAAGATATTTAACGATAAGAATATGTTGATTTGTTGGGCCGCGCTGCGCTTGGCACCAACCTACATTTGCCCAACCTGCGCTATTTCTTCCTCCAACTCGTCATAACCACACCCGGTTTATCTTTCACAGGAAAATCTTCAATTACCACACCCATTCCATCTAATTGATTTCGAATTTGATCAGCTAAAGCCCAATCTTTATTTTTCCTAGCATCAACCCGAGCACTTATTAATGCTTCAATTTTATCTGAATCCAAATCCCCCTGAAAATACGCTTCAGGATCCTGCTGCAACAACCCAAGAACCCCACCCAATGTTTTAAGTCGCTTGCCTAACCTCGCAGCCTGCTCCATCTCGTTATGTTCTCGAAATCGATTGATCTCACGAACTAAATCAAACAAAACTGCCAAAGCCTCAGGGACATTAAAATCATCGGATAAAACAGACTCAAATCGCAAGCGATATTCCTGGCCTTCTATTTCATTAACTTTAGGCAAATTTCTTAAGGCTGTATAAAATCGCTTTAAGGCTTGATCTGCATTCGCTAGATTTTCTTCCGTATAATTAATAGGGCTTCGATAATGACCCGATAATAAAAAATATCGCAAGGCTTCGCCTGAGTGTGATTTCAAAGCATCTCGAATCGTCAGAAAATTCCCGAGGGATTTAGACATTTTCTCTGAATCAGTTTGAACATGTCCTACATGCATCCAATAATTCACAAAGGAGTGCTCATGAACTGCTTCAGATTGTGCAATTTCATTTTCATGATGGGGAAATTTTAAATCCACCCCACCCCCATGAATATCGAAAGGCTGTCCTAATAGTTTTGTCGACATCGCAGAACATTCAATATGCCATCCAGGTCGTCCCGCTCCCCAAGGAGACTCCCAACTCGGCTCACCCGGTTTAGCTATTTTCCACAACACAAAATCCAATGGACTCTGTTTCGCTTCTTCTACTTCAATTCTAGCACCTGCCAATAATTCATCTAATTTTCGATGGGATAATTTTCCATATTCTTTGAAATGATGCACATTAAAATACACATCTCCATTAGAGGCCACATAGGCATAATCTTGATCGACTAATTCTCTAATTAAATCGATCATCTCAGTTACAAATTCAGTCGCCTTCGGCTCTTGGTTGGGAGGCTGAACTCCTAAGGCGGCTTCATCTTCATGCATTGCATCAATAAATCGCTTCGTTAAATCAGAAATGGGTTCCTGATTTTCAGCAGCACGTTTAATAATTTTATCTTCGATATCAGTAATATTACGGACATAATTGACTTTATAACCCATGTGCCTCAAGAATCGAACCCAGGCATCATAGACGACAAAAATTCTCGCATGCCCAATATGACAATAATCATAAACTGTCATTCCGCAAACATAGAGCGACACTTCGCCCACTTTAATTGAATCAAAAACTTCTTTTTGTTTAGTGAGACTGTTGTAAAGGTTTAACATAATTTCTTCAGCCTTGCTTTAATTAAATTCTCATCCATCATTTCCAACAAAGCGACCATCTCAGGCCCATGAAGTTGCCCTGTCAATGCCACTCGAAGTGGCTGAAATAAGCCTTTTCCTTTAATATTTAATTGAGATTGAAGATGCTCCACTATTTTCTTGTAATCTCTTCCTTCTCGCTCCAATGCAATCAAGGTTTCTGCAAAAAAAGATTTTCCAGCTGAATCCAATATCGCTTGCTCTTCAGTTCCATATTCTAATAATTCTTTGAATAAATGCTGAGACCAATTATGAGCTTCTATAGGAAAACGAATATTGGACTTAATTGTGTGAACAAATAAATCTTTTTTTGATTCCGGTACTTCAGAACCCGAATCCCCAAGCCACTCCCAAAATTCATTTTCATTCAAACGTTGAACTGCTTCTTTCTGCCAATAATTGAGCTGCTCAGCATCAAATCGTGCAGGTGATTTACTCAAAGATTCTGTTTTAAATTCTGATGACAATTCTTGCATTGTCATAAATCCATCATTGGTATAATGATGCCCTAATCGCGCTAAATAATTGTTGATCGCAAGCGGCAAATAACCCGATTGCCTTAATTCCTGAATGCTTCGACTACCATGACGCTTAGACAAAGGACTGCCATCATCACCCACAATTAAAGTAATGTGCCCATATTGAGGAGCCCTTAAACCCAAAGCGTTTAAGATAGCAATTTGACAAGGTGTGTTCGTAAGATGATCTTCTCCTCTTAACGCATGCGTGACTCCCATCAAGGCATCATCAATTGCGTTACAAAACATAAAAGGAGAAGTGCCGTCTGTTCTACGAATAATAAAATCACCAATATCTTTCGTTTGAAACGATTGTTTTCCACGAACTAAATCATCGAACTCAATCACAGATTCATGCTTAAGACTGAAACGCAAAACAGGCTTTAATCCTGCGGCAATTTTTTCTTGGATTTCTTCAGGTGTTAAAGCACAACAGGTCCCTGCATAACGAGGAGGCTTTCCAGCTGCTCTTTGCAATTTACGACTTAGCGCCAAATCTTCTGGGGAACAAAAACAAGGATAAGCCAAACCGGCGGTTTCTAATTGCTGATAATATCCATCGTAAATTGATTGGCGCTGGGACTGCCAATAAGGCCCACGTCCCAAATCATGATCCGGCCCTTCCTGCCAACCATAATCCAACCAATGAAGATCACTCATCAAGGCCTCCGTATATCGCGGCTCGGAGCGCTCAAGGTCAGTATCCTCGATCCTCAATAAAAACTGCCCACCCACTTTCCGAGCTAATAGCACATTAAACAAGGCCGTTCGGGTATTGCCCAAATGAATGAATCCCGTTGGACTTGGGCAAAATCGGGTCTTAAGAAGAAGCTCGGTCATGACTCAGTAAGTCCTTGTTGGTTTTAAGAAATGCTTTATTATGGCTATTTTAATCTCAAAGTCTAGCAGAGCCCCATGGAAACTGAAGCTAAAATCTCAAAAGGTCATACCCTATTCATTTCAGATCTTCATCTGGATGAGGCTTACCCTGAAATCGCCGCGATTTTCTTAAAATTCCTGGAAAAGGAGGCACCTAAGGCGGATGCTCTTTATATCCTAGGAGATTTCTTTGAAGTCTGGCTTGGGGATGATAATCGGACACCCTTTAATCAGAAAATCACCTCAAAGCTTCATGAATTAAGCCAAAAAGGCCTTTCCATTTACTTGATGCGAGGCAACCGAGATTTTCTTCTGGGCTCGACCTTTGCACGGGAAGCAGGTCTTAAGCTTTTAGATGATCCCACCCAAATTACACTCTATGACCAACCAATTTTACTGCTACATGGAGATACTTTATGTGCCCTGGATCGCCAGTATCAATATTACCGATATCTCGTCCACCATCCCTTATTTCAGGCCATAGCGCTCTGGGCTCCCCTATTCGTTAGACGTTTCTTTGGCAATCGAATGAGACGTTACAGTGAAGCTTATACGAAACGAATCGCTGCCCCATTAAAAGACGTGAGTCTTGAGGCTGTAATTAGCGTCTTAAAGAAATCGCATTGCCATTTGATGATTCATGGTCACACCCACCGACCTGCAATTCATGCTTTAGAAGTTGAAGGGGGAAAAGCCACTCGGATCGTACTCGGTGCTTGGCACGAGCGCGGAAATGCCCTGATTTATAGGGAAGATGGGACTTATGAATTACTGGATTTTAACTAGTTTTGCAATTCGACAAAGGTGAAATGAAATTAGGGCAGTTTTCATAGGATGCATCGACATAACTGATCATCTTTTGAAAAGCAGAACTTCCTGAATTTGAGGAAGAGGAAGCCAATGCGTTCATCCATTTCTGAATTATAGAATTTCCTGAATTTGAGGGAGAACCATTAAATGTTTCCATCGCCTGCTGTAAAGAAGATTGAGTGGTATTATTGATATTTCCAGCTGCTGTTATATAAGCAGGAGTTTGCCCTATATAAATCGTTTTATATGAAGCTGGAGTGCTAAGACCTACATTAACCAAAGTGGGTAGTGAATTACTCTCAAAATTCCAGATACTGGTAGACCAACTTAAACCTGTAAATGTAGAAGGGGTCCTCATCTCAGCATCTGTATATCCAGTTACACCTGTAGTAGTTGAGGCTCCAACACCTACGCTTGGATTAGCAGCAGTATTATTACTAGTTGTATCCCAAATGCCATTCGTAATTGCGCCATAATTACGCCCGGTGAATCCACCCATTACAGAGGCACGATAACCACCAGAAGGGGGAGAAACCTGCGTGACTGCACCCGTCGAATAAGCATTATTTGTCGCTCCACTATCACCAACAATACCAAGAACGCCTGCAAAGCCACCGACATAAGAATTGAGAGAGGGACTGCCAGCGGTTGTCCCATAACCACCCTCCACTGATCCTGTTGCATAAGCATTATTAACATTGTGATCTAAGATAGCACCCGCATAACCTCCTGCTATCGATTGATAACCAGTGGCACTAATGTTGCCACTTGCATATGAACTGCTACTACTCCCCTCATAAATATAACCGATAAGCCCACCCACAGTGACGGAATTAGCATTAGCATTTACATCACCCGTTGCATAAGAATTATTGACATCAGCCTTATAATTTTTTCCTATAAGCCCACCTATGTAACTGGTATACCCATCAGTATTAGTCGCGTAAGTTATAGTCACTGAAGAATAACTATTGGAAACTGTAGCCGTCGTAGAAATAGGAGTATTTTGATAACCCGCTAAACCACCGATATTAACTCCGACCCCTGTGGAACTTACCGCCCCAGTGGTATAGGAATTCTTAATAATGCCTCCCTCACTATCACCCACAAGTCCACCCACATTAGCAGAATCAAGGCTTGATGAAACATTCACGTTACTTAAAGCCATATTGGAAATAGTAGCATTAGCAGCTGAACTTGCATTACCAATATACCCAAAAAAACCTGCATCAGCCAAAGCACCACTTATACTCAAATCACTGATCACATAATTCTGGCCATTAAAATAACCATCGAAAGGATTTGTAGAAGTACCTATGGGTGTATAAGTTACCCCTGAAAGACTGAAAGCTTTTCCTATCGCAAATTTCCCCTGAGTCACAGTTCCAGCATTCACTAATGAACTTACACAACCTAAATCCGTCGAATTATTTACCAACATATAAGAATTCAAGGTGCCTGTACCTGAAAAATGGGAGGCGTATTGATCAGTGCCGACAATACTCTTATTCGAACCGGAGTATTTAGCGCTACCCGTGCCCGTTGGATTGTAATAAATCTCAACTGTCCCATTGTTTTGAACAATGGAACCTCCATTAAAACTAACTGTTCCTGTGCCACTACCGGTTCTATCGGCTCTCAAGGTTAATGTACCGGTTCCATTCCCAGAAATTTGTGCCTTCACGTTAATATTTCTATCCGCCTCTAGGTACAAATTATTATCGGTATTGTTAATAATATTAGAACCGACCGTGATATCCCCATGATCCCCTCCGCTTGAGCTTGTCGAAAGTTTCACATTGGTGTTCGCTAAGTTATTTTCAAGCATTTGAGCTAATGTACTATCAATCGTGATATCGGATGGATCCAAAAGCCACATTCCTGCACCTAAAGCGCCTTTAGTCTTGATCGTAAGATGTCCAAAATTCAAATCTTGTGCACTCGAGGTTTCGACAAAACCGCCTTTCCCATTTTGACTGTTCGCACTAAAGTTGCCGGAGACTTTACTATTCTGCTCACTCCACAGCACAATATGACCTCCCACTGCTCCTTGATCCGTACTGTCCGCATGGAGCTCCGCCCCGTCTTCTACTCTCACCGTTTGCGCTTTATATAAATCACCCTTGCCTCGCGCAGGACCACCAATCTCTATCATTCCCGCTGTCGTTCCACTCACATCCAAATTAGCTGTTTCACCTACCGGTATCATTCACTCCTGCATTCTTGGCTAATAATACAATTTCACCGTTCTTCTCTTGTACGGCGCGTGCTTCGATTTAACCGCTGTTACTCACGACTTGATTCAACACATGATGCGCTTCCGTGGCACTCAAAAACACTTGATGTCCTTGGATACTCCCCGTGTTATTAATTGAGACAGGGGTTCCCGCTTCATTCATCACTGCAATCGGCTCATCCACTTCATAACCCAAGATCGGGTTATTGCCTAAATTCAAACTCACATGCGAGCCTGAACCCACTAAGACTTCACCCACTTCCGCATTAATTACCCCATTGTTTGACACTTGAGGGGCTAGCAAGGCAATCAGATTCGAGTTTTGTAAATTACCATTATTCACGATGCTGCCGGCCCTTCCATTCGGATTAGCATTTTGATTAAAATCATAATGCGCGGCCAGAAAATCCGGGTCACTAATATTAAGGGTACTCACGACTAAAGCGGCCGTATCCAATTGAGAGTCTTTGCCAAACACCACCCCATTCGGGTTAATTAAAAAGACTTGGCCGTTGGAGCTGAGATTTCCCATGATTTTTGAAGGATCCACACCCGTCACTCGATCGAGTTGAACGCCGGAACTATTTGCCATATTGATTTGAACGGATTCGTTTGGATTAATATTGAAACTATTCCAGTTAATCACCCCTTGTTGACTGCGTTGATCGATCACCATCGAACCATTCGCATCGCTCGGATTGATCGTGATATCCCCCGATTGGATTTCTCCTCCTGTCGGGTTCGCCTGCGCCACCGCCATCATTACACTGAGGCTTAAGGTAGATAAACGAAATATCGATCTAGGTTTCATAAGCATCCCTTGCCTTACCAAAAATTAATATTATAGTACAGAATCCATTAATTGCTTTATTCTTCTCACTGCCGCTTCCATTCCAATAAAAATCGCATCTGCCACCAAACTATGGCCGATATTAAGCTCATTCATATGAGGAATAGAGGCAATGGGTAAAACATTCTCACAATTCAATCCATGACCCGCATTTACTATCAATCCTAGTTTCACCGCAAGCTCAGCCCCTTTCAACAATTTCTGAAGCTCTATTTTTTCTTTTTCAGTTCCATAGGCATGCGCATACGGCCCCGTATGAAATTCAATAACAGGAGCTCCACAACGATGAGAAGCTTCGATCTGCTTAATATCAGGATCAATGAATAAAGAAACCTCTATGCCTAAATTTTCTAAACGTTTGCAGGCATCTTTTACTTTAGATTCTTGGCCGACGACATCTAATCCACCTTCGGTCGTCACTTCCTCTCGTTTTTCCGGCACGATACAACAATGTTCAGGTTGAATTCTCTCAGCTATTTTTAACATTTCTTCAGTCAACGCCATTTCTAAATTCATAGGCACCGTTAATACTTTTTTCATTCGTTCCACATCATGATCCTGAATATGGCGACGATCTTCCCGCAAATGCAAAGTAATTCCATCCGCTCCCGCTTTAACCGCTAGTAAAGCTGCCTCTACTGGATCTGGATAAGCAATTTTTCGAGCTTGCCTCACAGTCGCTACATGATCAATATTCACTCCCAAACGAATCAGATTTTTCGTCATAAGAACCTCATTATTTTAATAATTCACGACTGGCAATCGGCTTGCCACCTAAATGTATACTCAATACCATTCTCATTAATCGCTTCGCATCCTTTAAAACCAGGGGATCTATCAACTCCTCCTGATGAAGCGCTAATAAACTTTCACCTCTGAATACTAAATGGTCTTCACTCATTTTTTCAGAAGATTTTAAAAAACCCAAATCTGGATGAAAACGATAGTACTGAGATTCTTCTATTGCAACCCCAGACTGCGCCTCACAGTTAAGCAATATTCCATACCCCAACTCATTCAATAATTTTATTTCAAAAAGACGCAAAGACTGTTCTATCGATTGAAAACCATGCAAAGCTTCTAAAGTGATTTTATATATTTGGTATACTGCAGGATATGGATCATCTCTCTGCAATAATCTCAGGCATAATTCATTCAAATAAAGCCCACACAATAAAGGCTTTCCGGTAAGGTGCAATGGAGGCCCTTCTAATTCCAAATCATTAAGTGATTTTAATTCTCCTCGTCCTGACCAACCAGCCAACATAGAAACAAAGGGCTGTAAGGAGCCTCGGTAACGAGATTTAGGTCCTCTCGCACTTCGGGCAACTGCACTCACTCTGCCATGTTGTTGTGAAAAAAAATCGACGATTAAACTTGTATTACGATAAGGTCTACGATGCAAAACATAGACCGGGGTCAAGCTGACCCGATTCACTGGCCCAATCCCAAATGATTGAGGAGCTGCTCATTGTCAGCCCAATTGGTTTTGACTTTCACCCAAAGTTTTAAAAATACCTTGGTTGAAAAATAACGTTCTAAATCTATTCGAGCATCCTGCCCAATTTTTTTCAAAGCAGATCGGAAGGCACACGTCTGAACTCC